>CAZEKO010000335.1:0-2530 GCA_964512775.1 uncultured Bacteroides sp.
TTAAGAATTTAATTTCCCGATTTTGCTTCTTCTTCTTCCGTATGTAAAATAGATAACGATTCCAATAACCATCCATATAATCAGCCGAAACCAGGTGTCCCTGGGAAGAGATGCCATCACACCAAGAGAAGTTATCATCCCAAGTATTGGGACATATGGAAAAAATGGTGTTTTAAAAGGCCGCTTAAGATCAGGTTCTCTATAACGAAGCACCAGTACACCACCGCAAACTATAGTAAATGCAAGAAGTGTTCCTATCGATACAAGTTCCCCCAGTAATCCTATCGGGAAAAGGCCAGATACAATTGCAGCAACGATTCCTGTAACGATCGTGGTTACATAAGGTGTTTTGAATTTCGGATGAACTTTACCAAATGCCGCAGGAAGAAGACCGTCACGAGCCATTGAATAGAAAACCCTTGGTTGGCCCATCAGCATTACAAGAATAACAGATGATAATCCTGCAATGGCCCCAATTTTTACCGGGTATCTCAACCAGATAAGGCCTGAGCCAGCTTTATTTACTGCAACTGCAACAGGTGCGGCATCATTAAGTTCCGGATAAGGAACAATACCTGTCATAACGAGACCCACAAGAATATACAGAACAGTACATATTACTAAGGAAACAAGAATTCCATATGGCATATCTTTTTGTGGATTTTTTGCTTCCTGTGCAGCAGTAGAAACAGCATCAAATCCTATATACGCAAAGAAAACCACTCCCGCAGCTCTTAAAATCCCGCTGATACCATAATGACCGTATTCTCCGGTATTCTCAGGAATGAAAGGTTTCCAGTTGGCAGTAGAAATATAAAAAACTCCGAATCCAATAAATAGTAGGATAACTGTTACTTTAATTATTACTATAATATTATTGAAGTTTGCTGATTCTTTAATCCCAATGACAAGAAGAGTAGTTAGAACTGCGACGATGAAAACAGCCGGGAAATTTATTAATGCACCCGTTGTAGTCCATGTACCGGTTGCAACATTAAATGCTAATGGTGCACTGGACATCGACGCAGGAATTACTATACCAATATCTTTAAAGAAACTCACTATATAACCCGACCATCCCACAGCAACTGTTGAAGCACCAAATAAATATTCCAGTATCAGATCCCAACCAATTATCCAGGCTATAAATTCACCCAGAGTTGCATACGCATAAGTATAAGCGCTGCCCGCAACAGGAATTAAGGATGCAAATTCAGCATAGCAGGAACCTGCAAATGCACAGGCTATTCCTGCCACTATAAAAGAAAGCACAACGGCAGGCCCTGCATAAGCGGCAGCAGCCTGGCCGGTGAGAACAAATATTCCTGCACCTATAATGGCACCAATTCCTAATGTTATCAAATTGAGCCTGCTTAGTGTCCTTTTTAAACCATGTTTCTCATCAGAAATTTCATTCAAAAGTAAATTAAGAGGTTTCCTTATCCATATATTTGCCATAAATCAGGTTGGAATTAAATTGGTATCAAATTTGATGTTTTATTAAAAGAAGAAAAATCAGGATTTTCAAAATTACAACACAATAATACAGAATAATTTGATCGCATAATAATATGTTTTAATATTTGTTTCTGCAATAAACTTTTAACATATCTCGTTCACATTAAAAAAACACTCATGAAGAAATTTATAGCTTTAAAATTCCTGATGATAAGCTTGTTTTTTACAAGCTATTCACAGGTTGATATACCGGATTCACTTCTAACCGCACCTGAAATTAAATCTTTTATTAAAGGAGGGAATGTTTTTATTACTTTCCCTGATGGGACTCAAAAACAACTCACTTTCACCAAAACAGATGAAAGGCCGATTGTGTTAAAATCCGCAAATCAAATTTTATTTTTTCGAAATGAAAGAATTCTTAAAGGTGATGTTGAATATACCAGAAAGAAGATTATGAAAGTGGATATCAACACATTTTTCGAAACAACTATTGCAGAGCAGAAACCATACAAAGACGGTGCGGATAATACTTATGAAATATTAAAAATTGAAAATCCATGTTTATCTCTTGACGAAAGTGCATTGTACTTCATAACATCACATACTTCTACCACAAATCAACTGGTTAAGCTGGATCTTATAGATGGAAAATGGAATCAGATGTTCACTGCAGAAAGTTTCGAACTGATCAGATCAGGACAGTTTACCAATTGTTTCTTAATTGGCCAGTATGAAATTGGTCCAAGAGGTAAGGGGATTTATTATTATATGCTGGATGCACAAGGCAAAAGACTCAAAGAATTTGACAGCAAAGAAAGCATGCAACAATTCAAAGAGGCCATTCAATAAAACTAATTATCTTTTTCCCTGATAGTAATGGATTATTGTTAAATCTTTAATCCCATAACACAGATATCATCAACTTGTTCAATAAGTCCCATCCATTGATTAAGCGTATCATTTAGAACCTGCTCCTGATCTTCCATAGAAAGGTGGGCATTTTCAAGCAGTAATTTCTTTAATGACTTTTGTTTGAATTTTTTACCTAAAGGACCCCCAAACTGATCAG
>CAZEKO010000336.1:0-2506 GCA_964512775.1 uncultured Bacteroides sp.
AGCCAGATACCTGCCTTGCAGTTATTGTTAAAGTTAGGCTACACCTATCTCAGTCCGGCAGAAGCCGAAAAACTACGTGGAGGAAAAACGAGTAATGTTTTGCTGGATGATATTCTGCGGAAACAGCTGAAAGAGATCAATTCAGACAAAAAAATCAGTTCAACAAAGACTACTTATATCAGCGATGCCAATATTGAAAACGGTATCCGGGCATTAAAAGAATTGCCGATGAACGAAGGTTATATAGCCGCCTGCGAAACGGTTTACGACCTTATTACATTGGGAAAAGCATTTGAACAGAATTTTGACGGAGATAAAAAAAGCATAACGCTTCACTATATCGACTGGAACCCCGGGACATTTTTAACCAATAACGTCTTTCATGTAACCGAAGAATACAGCGTAATGCGAAGCACCAGCAAAGAGCATTACCGGCCGGATCTGGTTTTGTTCCTGAATGGAATTCCCATATGTGTGATTGAGTGTAAACGGCCTGATATGAAAGAACCATTAGCACAGGCAATCAGCCAGCACCTGCGCAGCCAGCAGGAAGACGGTATCCGTGCTTTGTATGTGTATGCACAGGTGATTATGAGTGTTGCTACACAGGAAGCAGCATATGCAACCAACGCAACACCTGAAAAATTCTGGTCAAAGTGGGAAGAAAAATTTACAACCAATGAAGAAGAAAATAAATACAGAAACGACCTGCAGGAATTAAAAAATCAACCTTTACCGATAGAACAGAAAGAGAAATTATTCAGCGAACGGTTTAAATATGTGAGGCAATATTTTGATGATCTGGAAAAAGAAAATATTCTCCCCACAGTTCAGGATAAGTATCTGTTCGGTTTATGCAGGCCGGAACGGTTGATGGATATTATTTTCAACTTCATTCTTTTCGATAATGGAGAAAAAAAGATTGCACGATGCCAGCAGTTTTTTGCTATTAAGAAATCTATGCAACGCATCCTTCAGGTTGAAGGAGGAAGGCGAAAAGGCGGAGTGATCTGGCATACACAGGGCAGTGGAAAATCACTGACAATGGTAATGCTTGCACAAGCTATTGCATTGGAAAAATCAATCCGCAACCCGAAAATAGTTCTGGTAACTGACCGGACTGATCTGGATAATCAGATTACGGGCACATTCCGTAAGTGCGGGAAGTTTGTTGAGAATGCCACAACAGGCCAACGATTGGTCGAATTGCTGGAAAGTAAAAGTGATTCCGTGGTTACAACAATCATCAATAAGTTTGTGGCAGCTATGAAAAAAATAACCAGGCCATTGGAGAGTCATGACATTTTTGTCCTGGTGGATGAAGGACACCGGACACAGCACGGGATTTTCAATATTGAAATGCAAAAGACGTTGCCCAATGCTTGTTTTATTGCAATGACCGGAACACCGCTTTTCAAAAAAGATAAAAGCACAGCAGCAAAATTCGGAGGCATTATTGATGCTTACACCGTTGACCAGGCAGTAAAAGACAAAACAGTTGTACCATTGCTGTACGAAGGAAGGCTGGCCAGGCAAAATGTAAATGCAAGTCCGCTGGATATATTTTTTGAAATGGTTTCAGAACCATTAACGGATTATCAAAAAACAGATTTTAAAAAGAAATTCAGTCATGCCGACCAGCTGAATAGTGCTGAACAGAAAATTTATGCCATTGCCTGGAACATCAGTTTGCACTTTCGTGATACATGGCAGGGCACTCCATTCAAGGCACAATTGGTTTGCGATAAAAAAATAAATGCCATCCGATACAATGAACTTTTAAATGAAATAGGGATTGTATCCACTGAAGTATTGATTTCTCCACTGGATGAAAGAGAGGGTGAAGAAAGTGCTTATGAAAAATCCACAGATAAAGAAAATCGTTTCTGGAAGAAAATGATGGACGAACATGGCAATTCAAAAACCTATGAAAAGAATATCATCAGCCGTTTCAAAAATCAGAAAGACCCGGAAATAATTATTGTTGTAGATAAGCTGCTTACTGGTTTTGATGAACCCAGGAACACAGTTTTATATCTCACCAGAAATTTGCGGGGACATAAACTTTTACAGGCAATTGCACGGGTGAATCGTATTTATTCCGATAAAGAATTTGGGTACATCATTGACTATTATGGTGTTATTGAAAATCTTGATGATGCTATGCAAATGTATTCTTCATTTGAAGATTTTGACAATGATGATCTGTTAGGAACTCTTACAAACATAAACGATGAAATAAAAAAACTGCCTCAGAAACATTCGGAGCTGTGGGATTTTTTCAAAACTGTTTCAAATAAACGGGATGCAGAAGCTTATCAGTTATTGCTGAAGGATGAAGCGGTCAGGGTTTTGTTTTACGATAAGCTGGCAGCATTCGCAAAAGGTTTGAAAGTGGCACTTTCTTCTATCCGGTTTTATAAAGAGGTCGATGAAAAAACAATTAATCGTTACAAAGAAGATCTTACAATGTTCCTGAAACTTCGGGTAGCAGTAGTTGAAAGAT
>CAZEKO010000337.1:0-2504 GCA_964512775.1 uncultured Bacteroides sp.
CTGAAGTCGAAAGATGAATACATCATTACCAGGAACGAACAGCATCAGTATTAATAAAAAGATACTTATATCCCTGTTTTTTTTCTGCCTGGTAATTACTTCATTTTCACAGGAAATAAGGATCACAAGTATAGACGAGCCATTAAATAAAATCCTTATTAGTTTGCGCGACAATTGGGGGGTGATGACATCATTTGATGACCAACAATTATCTACCTACAAACTAACAATTAACAAGAACTTCTCATCTCCTGCACAGGCATTTGATTACATGTTCATGGATTTGCCTCTGCGTTATGCGGTGATTAATGGAGTATATGTTATTTATCCTATCCATATTCCTGTAAAACCTGGAAATTATATTATCTCAGGCAGAATCACCGACAAAACCAATCATGAAACCCTGCCATTTTCAAATATTATAATCAATAATACCGGACTTATCTCCGACTTAAAAGGCAACTTTTCATTCACCTCATCCACCGATAGTATTTTCTATGTAAAAATATCTTATCTGGGATATTATATTCTTGACACTATTGTTGGACGAGGTCTCAATTATAATTTCAGGCTGACACCGTCAGTTATTAACATGAAAGAGGTTATTATATTAGGTTCGAATGTAGCACGGTCGATACAAACTGGCATTTCACCCGGCACATCTCGTCTGAACCATAAAGTTGCATATTATTTACCTGGGTATGGTGATAATTCGATTTTTAATCTGTTGCGTCTCCAACCAGGTATTCTGGCGGCGGGTGAACAATCAGCGGATCTGATTATCTGGGGGAGTTATGAAGGGCAGAGTCAATATATTTTTGACGGATTTACCCTTTATGGTATGAAAAACTTCAATGATAATATCAGTGCAGTGAATCCTTATATGGCTAAAGATATTAAAGTCTTAAAAGGCGGATATGGAGCGGAATACGGTGAAAAAGTCGGAAGTATTGTTGATATATCCGGAATAGATGGCAACCGGTTATCACCATCGGCACAACTATGTATTAATAATATGACATTGAATGGATTGGTAAGTGTACCTTTCAGAAAAAAATCCTCACTGGTAATGGCCTATCGGCAGACCTATTACAACCTGTATAATCCTGTTGAATTCTCATCATCTGGATCTGGATTTGGCAGAGGCCGGCAAAGCGGGGCAGGAGCAGATTATTATATCATGCCCGATTATAGTTTTCATGATGCAAATCTTAAATATTCCGGGAGTGGCAGAAAAAGTAATTATTATTTAAGCCTTTATGGAGGAAGGGATGATTTCTCCTATTCATTTGATCAGGAAAGTCTACAGAGAAACATTACATTGGACTACACTGAGCAAAACTTACAGCTTGGTGGATCGGCTTTCTATGGATTCCGTTGGAAAGACAGGAATACAAGCAACCTGACAATCAGTTATTCTTCATTGAAGACCGATAGAGATCATGAAGAGGAAATCAGAAGAACCACTGGTAATCAGATTATCTCCAGTATAAATGAACAATCCATTACTGCTGTTAATGAACTTAACAGCAGGATTGACAATAAATTCAACCTGACAGAAAATCATAATGCCGATGTCGGCCTGGGATTGCTATATTATTTTACGGTCACACAAGGAAGCCCAATTCAGGTAATCATTCCGGATGAAAAAGCTAATCTTCAGATCCCTTATTTTTACTTGCAGGATAATATTACTTTTTTCAAAAAGCTTTTATTGCGACCTGGAATCCGGATCGATTTTCATTCAATTTCAAAAAAAGTTTATTTCCAACCCCGATTTTCGGCTGCGTATAAGGTAAATGATCATTTCAGGCTGAATTCAGCGATAGGTATGTATAATCAATTTGTTGCAAAGAATATGATCATTGATACATCAGGAAACTACCAGTTTACCTGGACTCTTTGTGATAACGACAATATACCCGTATTGAATTCTGAAAGTATTACTCTTGGATTCTCTTATAATAAAAATGATCTTACTGTGAGTATCGAAGGTTATCTGAAGCGTACGGGGGGAATTACCCGCTTTCTGGAAACCGGGGAAGGGATTATTCTCTATGAGGGGGACGGTAGAACAAAAGGCCTTGATTTTTTTGTCAAAAAGGAATTCAGAAATCAAACGATTTGGGCTTCTTATACACTGAGCAAGACGCAGGAGCATTTTCCGTATTTTCCCGATGAAGAATTCATTCCGGCCATGCATGATCAACGACATGAAATAAAACTGGCTGGCCTGGCTAAAATTAAATCATTTCATTTCTCAGCCAATTATGTGTTCGGATCAGGCTTTCCCGATCCGAATCAATTACCTGATATTATAGACTATTCTCAGTTCTACAGCAGGCTAGATGCTGCTCTTATCTATAAATTTCCCATACGAAAAATTCAATTGGATGCCGGAGTATCTGTCTTAAATGTATTAAATAGGGAAAATATCAGGTATTCCAACTATACCCGTATTCCCACCGATGAGATCAACACAGTAAGTTTATACTCTGAAGCTG
>CAZEKO010000338.1:0-2496 GCA_964512775.1 uncultured Bacteroides sp.
ACATATTCATACGAGGTAAGGCTTTTATGTAATTTATCAAACTTGACAATTATGCCTCCCAGTAACAACTGAGGGATCAGAAGGAATGGGATTAATATATAAATGGTAATAACAGAGTTGAATCCTGATGAAATATTCAAACCCGTCATATTAGCGAAACATGATGTTGAAAAAAGGATCAGCCAGTAACTCCAAGTCATTCCTTTTACGCCAAGTATCATATTGCCAATCAAAACATACGAAATAGTCTGTATTGCAGAAAGAATAAACATTATCAGTATTTTAGAATTCAGATAACTGAACTTGCTAAGGTTCAGAAATGATTCCCTGGTTAAAATTTTCCTGTCTTTGATAATTTCTTCTGAACTGCCGATCATTCCAATAAAGAGGGCTACCACCACACTCATAAAGAGATATGCTGGCAGATTTTCATTGTTTTCAAATATATATTCATCAGGACGATCTGACAACCCTCTGATATACTTTGTAAAAAATCCCAGAATAAAAGCCAGTAACGGTGCTTCAAGAAGGCTAATAAGCATATACTGTCTGTTTGCCAACTTTGAAAGTAAATCACGCTGAAAAAATATTTTCAGCTGCTTAAACAAACCAGGAATACTATAATAATTCTGAGGGATTTTTTCTTTTAATGGTATGGTTTCATTGTTCAGGTTAATTTTTTCCCTGAACATTTCAAACCATTCTCTTGGTGAAACCTTTCTTGTCCTTGTGAGTTTACCATTCTCATTCAACACTTTCGCTTCAATGATATGCAAAACCTGGTCTGGATTGACATTTCCACATTTTGTACATTGATCCTCATCCGGATTGACATGATGGCTCATTGATTTGAAGTAAATAATTGCCTCCCCCGGATTTCCGTAATAGATCTGGTATCCTCCTTTATCCAGAATAATCACTTTATCGAACATCTTGTATAAGTCAGAGGAAGGTTGATGGATATTCACTATAATCAGCTTCCCCTTAAAAGTCTGTTCTTTCAGCAAATTCATAACGACCTCCGAATCAACTGAGGAAAGACCTGAAGTAGGTTCATCAATAAAAAGGATGGAAGGTTCACGGATTAATTCCAGGGCAATATTTACTCTTTTACGTTGTCCGCCGCTGATAACCTTATTCAGTGGATTACCAACTTTCAGATCCCTGATTTCCCTAAGGTCCAGGTCATCAAGAATATTATTTACAACTTCCCCGATTTTCTGTTCAGTAAAATTATTCAGGCATAACCTGGCATTATAGTACAGATTCTGGTAGACAGTTAGCTCTTCAATGAGAAGATCATCCTGAGGAACATAACCAATCACTCCTTTCAGTTCTTTCTTATCATCTTCATCGTACAGATTATACCCGTTAATTAACACCTCTCCCATCATTGGTTTCAGATTCCCGTTAAGGACATTCAGCAGTGTGGATTTGCCTACACCACTACCTCCCATGATCCCAACCAGCTGCCCGAACTCTTCATAAAAATTGAAATCCTGGATTCCGTTATCACTGTTTTTAAACCTGAACACAACGTTATTTGCCCTTATGGAAATTTTTGATCCCGGTCCGGTTTTTGAAAATTTACCGGCTATATCACTGTAGTACACAGTGTCTATATTAGAACTCCTGATCGAAGAGCCCCGATCAAATGTGTACGTTACATTTGGCAATATGTTCTGGGAGTTGAGGTAAAGGTCATCCTCGCCCATGTACCGGAGTATGTAAGTATTTGTATCAGGAATATTCAGGAAAAGGATCTCCCCTGATAGATTTTTATTGCAAGTATGTTTGATATCCTCATAAGAAATCGTCTCCTTATTATTGATAACCAGTATTTTGCTTTTATCATGGATATCCTTGACCGGCTGGGTGATAAAATCCCGGATATTTAGAAATTCATGTGAAGGGATATTAAAAGCAGAGGCGACAGATTCCAGGAAATCATTTTCTTTCTCCGTTATCTTTTTATCAAAAGAGATAAATTCAATCAATTGAATAATAACATAGACCTTCTGTTTTTGCTCCAGCTCCTTATTAATCTGTTCGCAGATCCCCAATATCTTTACAGAAGTCAATGATGTTCGTTTTCTGTCTTTTCTACTGCCCTTTTGTATTTCATCCTTATGGTACAAATCAAGGTAATCATTAAAAATATCCATATATTTTTCCGTCATATCACTGTTCAGCTGACGGGAAAGAAATGACCTGACAATACCTCTTTCATTATCAGTGATTTCCCTATCCTGGTCTATATCAATAACTAATGCGAATAGACGCATTAATGCTTTAAGAATTGATTCACTCATAATGGTTGTTTATAGAAAGCTAAAAATTACAAATAAATTTCAATTCATTACTAATCATTTTTTATTAATATTGAACTTGTAATTTTTAGTGATGAATTTATTATGACAAATAAGGAAGTAATTCTGGAATACTGTGGTATTGTCACATTTGCAAAGATTGACCGTATGCTTGACAGGCTGAGTG
>CAZEKO010000339.1:0-2488 GCA_964512775.1 uncultured Bacteroides sp.
ATCGAAGCAGTTACAAAAAGCTTAAAGAAACTCCCGATAGGACATTATCTCGATCTGCGGACATACAAACGGAACAGGTCAGTAATCATAGTTAAAATGACTGATGATGATTTGCTCGTTATTGAAGACGGCTTTTTCAAAGAAAATTTCAGCATTAATTTTGATAAGCTTAAGAAATTACTTGCAACCCTCCTGAAAAAAGAATTCCCCAGAAGTCATATAATCAGGCTTTATATAATGGGTAAGTTCACAGAAGAGGAAGCCCCAACCAGAAAAATTCTTTGAGTTGAAAAACCAATATTTACTTGAATGGAAATTAATAAGATAAGTTTCTACTTTTCTTAATTTAATTATGCATATTTTATATGGGATTAGTATGTTAAATTGACAGATAAATGATTGTGTGATATCTTCAGGCTATAGAAAAGTATCACGAGTAATAAGGCATAGAGGAAGGGGCATGTATCTCCCTCACCAAGGAGGTTAAAATGAAAGCAAGTAAATTTTTTTTACTAACAAAAATCCTTGACGAGAAAACTATTAAGGATTTAGTATTAACTTTGTTAATAGACGAGTAAGTCTAAAGGTATAGGGATTTCAAATCCCTATACCTTTATTAGAGATTTCTCAAAATTAATTTGACAAAGTGAAGAACCCTGCGGCAGAGACCGCAGGGCGTCTGAAATTTAATATTTGTTTTCAGTGTCATTCCCGCTTGTCGGGAATCCTTCCGACTTGTTCGGGATCGCAAGAAAGATTCTGGACAAGCCAGAATGACAGAAATAAGGAACTGCGGCAGAGACCGCAGGGTGTAAAATTTATAAAAATGCTTTGTAATAGTAATGTCCCTGCCAAACAGGAGATAGCCTAATAGTTTACTAAGACGAAAATTCTGAGTTCGATACGGTATTATCGCAGTCATGCTGACTCTCTATACATCACATTCCTCGGTCGTCTGACATTTGCAGGAAACTTAACTGAATCTTTACATGTACCCCAGTGATCTCAATCTTGCTTCAAGCTTTTACACAGCTTTTATAATTGTAACTTTTCCTGCGTTCTTCAACTGTAATAGAATGTTCATGCCAATAAAGATCCTTCTTTTTCTCATCCATGTTTAAAGACTCCTTTTTATATTTTCATTATACTTTGCACAAAATATCTGTTTTTCTTTTCAAAACGCACCCCCCCTGACGTGCAGGGGGAACTTTTGCAGTTAATTATATAGGCTTAAGTAAAGGTAGGGTGATTTTAAACTCTGTTGCATCATCATCGCTCCAAACACTAGTATTTCCGCCATGGCTCCCGACGATAGATTGGACGTTTGCCAATCCAAGGCCGGTTCCTTCCATCTTCGTTGTCACAAATGGAGAAAATATGTCTTTGATTATCTGGGAGCTAATGCGTTTTCCGTTATTAATAACTGAAATCACAATCTCCCTCTGCTTTGGTTTCAGCTTGGTCTTTATCAGGATTCTTGATGCTGAAGCCTCAGCGGCGTTCCGCATAAGATCCTGTATACATATCGACATCATATCCCTATCAAAAACCGTATTTACCTTGTTCAATTGCTTATCCAAATTAAATCCAGGTTTTACGCCGTTTGAGACTCGTGATATCTCCTCCGTGATAAACTTATTGATGTTATGAGGTTCCAGAATGGGCTTTTTGAAGCTTGTGAAAATTAAAACATCATTGACAATCCTTTCGAGTTTTTTTGATTCATCATCAATTATTCTCGCATTTTCCCACAAAGTCTCGCCAAGCTCACTATCGATTTTGGATTCTCCAGATTTTGATTCTTTCAATAAACGCTTTAGTAACCTTCCTGAAAATCCTCCTATTATCGTCAAACTATTTCTAATTGTATGAGCAACCCGCGAGGAGTGTTCGCCAAGGATGCGCAATTCTTCACCCTGTAAAATTTTCTCCTGATCTTTCCGTCCTTTATATTCCATCCCTATTGCTATTGAGGCTAAGCGTCCTAAAAGTTTGATATTTTCAAAGGCTTCTTTGGATAATTTTTCTCTACCAACTAAATCAAATACTAGAATTCCTATTGATTCACCTTCAAAAAAGAGCGGCAAAAACAACATTGAAGAAATCCCGTATGTCATCACCAATTCTCTCATGTAAGCAACGCGACTGTCCTTACAAGGGTTCGTGACTAAAACGATAGATTCATCACTCATCACCTGTTTTAAAAACGTTTCTCCTGTATCTGGGGTAATTTTTTGACCAATTCCATGGGTGTACTGGGGGAGACCCTTTTTAATTATAAGCTCTCCTTTTTTATTCATTATTATCAGACAGGCTCTATGTGCGCCAGAAATTCTTAGCGCGCTTTCGACAATAACATTTGTTGTCTTCTGATATTCTCCCCGGGAAACCAATAAAAGTTCAGCTGTTTCAACAATATCTTTTATCCCTTGCAGTTTTTTATTTTCTTCCATTTAATCGTTAATTATTATCTTTGCTTGATTCTGAA
>CAZEKO010000340.1:0-2463 GCA_964512775.1 uncultured Bacteroides sp.
TTCTTTAATGACTTTTGTTTGAATTTTTTACCTAAAGGACCCCCAAACTGATCAGCATAACCATCAGTAAACAAATATAAATTATCACCTTCCAGAAGATTAAATTCTTGAGTATTGAATTTATCCATACGCTCATAATATGCTACAGGCATTTTATCAGCATTTATTTCGTAGAGAATATATTTACAATCATCTGCTGAATCCATAACAGACATATCAGTTACACCAGGTTCAGGCAGTCCTTTTTTTCTGATAAGATAAATGGAATTAAATGCACCGGCATATTCCAGCTTTCGTGTGTCATTATGCAGTGTTATAAGCGATATATCCATACCATCTCTTTGTTCACCTGATATTCCTTTCTGCCCCAGAGCATTGATAATTTCTTTTCTGAGTCTGCGTAGGATAACACCTGGATGAGTAATGTATTCTTTCTGTACAATTTCTTTAAGCAACGATATTCCCAGAATGCTCATAAATGAACCTGGAACACCGTGGCCGGTGCAATCAGAGACCGTCAGGACTGTTGCATTCTCCACTTTTGCGGTCCAGTAAAAATCCCCGCTGACAATATCTCTCGGCCTGAAAAGAATAAAATGTTCCAAAATAATAGAGTCAAGAGTAGAAAGATCGGGAAGTGTCGATGATTGTATCCGTTTTGCATATTCAATGCTTTCCCTTACTTCCTGGTTGATTTGTTCAATTGCTTGTTTTTGATCAAACAACAGGTTACGTTGAGCCTCAATTTCATCTCTTTGAGAAATTATTTCTTCATGTTTCTGCTCCAGATCGACATTTTTTTCTTCAATTTCTTTCTTTTGCCGTGCAAGTAAAAGATTCTTCTTTCTTGTTACGATCAAACCACCAAATACTGCAATCGCTGTCAGAATCGCCAGAATAACTATAAGGGTCAGGGCTTTTTTAGTTGCTTTCTGTTTATCTATTTCAAGTTGATCTAACTGTTTCTGCTTTTCCAGAAGAGTAATTTCCTGTTCCTGTTCTTTTTGTTTTCTGACTTCCTGTTCAAGCCTGAGATCACCTATTCGTTTTTCCTGTTCAAGAATCTGGTTCTCCCTTTTCTGCTGCTCTGCAGCATGTTGTTGTTGTGTTATCACAAGAGATTGTCTTAATCGTTCTTTTTCAAGAATTTGCAAGTCATTTTCTCTCTCAAGCAATTCCCTTTCCTGTTCTTCTTTTTGTAGCTGAAGAGTAAGTTGTTGTATGGCCAGTTCTTTAACCTGCTCTTCTTTCAGTTTTATTCTTAAATCTTTTTCTGATTTTTCAAGATCATATTTTCTTTTCGCAATTTCCTGGTCTTTTAATTTATATTCAAGCTGAATGGAATCTCTGACAGCCAGATATTTTTCATAATATTCCAATGCACCTGTTGGATCATTGCCAGCCCGGAGAATCCTGGAATAAGTTAAATAACCCTCTGAAAGTCGCTGAGGATCATTAGCCAGATTGGCCGACTCAATGGAATTCCTGCTCCAGATACCAGCATTGTAAAGATCTCCTTCGTTGAAATATATCAGAGCAAGTATGTTTTCAATACGTGATTTTTCCGCTTGTTTATCTGATAATTCAAGTCCCGAAACCGCCATGGTGAAATAATTTTTAGCATCATTTGGCCTTTTCATATTCTGAGAGCAAATACCAGCGTTAGTCATCAACAGAGCCTGATCTTCCTGCGGAATCCCTGCGGTCTTACCATATTCAATGGCCTCATTATATGCATCTATTGCATTATTATACTGTCCCAGCAAAGTAAGATTATAAGCTATATTGTTTTTCAGCGCAGACATCAGCGAATAATTCTGCTGCTTCTGAAATCTACTAAACAGGATGTTATTATATTCCAGTGCCTTTTCATACTGTTTCAAGTTATTATAAGCTCTGATAAGATAATTAAGAACATAAGAATCATCTGTTCCTGATTGTTTATGTAATTCCCTTAAATCATTAAGGAAAATTATTGCTGAATCATTTTTACCCCCATTTAATAATGCCAGAGCAATTTTTTCTAAATATCCCTCTCTTTTATCATGCAAAATATCTGGTGTCATCGATATCGCCTTAAGGTAGTATTCACTCTCTTTCTCATAAATGTTTTCCTGATTATAACACTTAGCAATTCTGGAATACATATCAGTCAAAGAAGATGTATCCTGCTTTGATTCAAGAATATCTGCAGCTCTCAGTAAGTAGGGTATTGCATTCCCGGGAAAGTTTTGTCTGATATTAATCTCTGCAATGAAGGATAAAACTGAAACTTCGATCTCTTTCTGGTTGGTTTTCATTGACAATTGCAAAGCCTCTGTAGCTTTTTCCAGGGCCAGATCAAAGCTGTCACTTTCAAATATTTTTCGGGCTTCTTTATATAAAGCGACGGCTTGGACAGAATCCCTGGAAACAATTTTATTACCAACATTTTCACCAGCCTGTCCTGAAACAGGAATGAAA
>CAZEKO010000341.1:0-2461 GCA_964512775.1 uncultured Bacteroides sp.
TAAAAGCTCAGCAAAACTATGTTCCCGCTCCTGAAAACCTGAAAGCCCGTGAATGGTTCCAGGATGCTAAATACGGAATGTTTATACACTGGGGTGTTTACAGCACCCTGGCCGGTGGCGGTGATTATGGCATCGCCGAATGGATCATGAATCAAAAGAAGATCCCTATTGAGCAGTATGAAAATCTTGCCGGCTTTTTCAATCCAATCTATTTTAATCCTGCCGAGTGGGTTTCAACAGCAAAATCAGCAGGTATGAAGTATATCACCATTACCAGCAAACACCATGATGGTTTTGCGATGTTTGATTCCAGGGTATCCGACTGGGATATTATTAACCGTTCGCCCTATGGGAAAGATGTGCTTAAAATGTTAAAAGAAGAATGCGACCGTCAGGGAATAAAGCTATTCTTTTATCATTCACAACTCGACTGGCATCATCCTGATTATTATCCAAGGGGAAATACCGGACAGGGATATACAGGCAGGCCGGAAAGCGGTAATTGGAATGAGTATATCGAATATATGAATGCACAGCTTACAGAACTGCTTACAAATTATGGCGATATCGGAGGTATATGGTTTGATGGTATGTGGGATAAACCGGATGCCAACTGGCAACTTGACAAAACATATGCGTTGATACATAAACTTCAACCCGGAGCATTGATTGGCAGTAACCATCATAAATCACCTTTTCCAGGTGAAGATTTTATGATGTATGAGCGGGATCTCCCCGGAAAAAATACAATGGGTTTCAATCAGACATCCGTAGCGGTGGATATCCCGATAGAAATGTGTGAAACAATGAATAATTCGTGGGGTTATAATATCAAAGACAGGGAATTTAAATCTACCAGGCAAATTATTCATACTATGGTCAGAGCAGCAGGCTATGGTGCTAATTTCCTGCTGAATAACGGTCCTATGCCAAACGGTAAAATGCAAAAGGAAAATATTGATACCCTTATGGTAATTGGCAAATGGCTGGAAAAATATGGTGAGTCATACTATGGAACCCGCAAAGGACCAGTCTCACCGCATGAATGGGGAGTTACTACCCAAAAAGGGAAAACGGTCTATGTGCACATTCTGAATCTTAGTGATGAAAGTGTTTTTCTTCCAGACTTCACTGAGAAAATCAGCAGGGTAACACTTTTTGATGATCAATCAGTTTTAAAATATATCCAGAATCCAACAGGGACAATTATTATCGTACCCTTTAACAAACGGAATGATCTTGACACTGTCGTAAAAATCAGCCTGAAATAGATTATCTAAGCGGGAATGCAATAAGCGTTTGCCATTTTGTGATATCAGGTTCCTGAGATGGATCGGTGAAATAAATCTCAAAAATCTCACCTGTAACCATAAGCTGATTCACAGCAATATATTCCATAAGTTTATTATAGGAGGTCTGCAAATCTTCATAAGGCCCGGTATGAATAGCCTGGATGACTTCCATTTCCGGGTAATTTACAGCTTTGACAACCCCGGCATCTTTCCCCTTCCCGGAGACATGTATTCCGGTCAGATATTCTGATATTCCGGATACCTGATCAAAAGAAAGATAATGGCAGAAAGGAGCCCCGGTTATCTGCAGTCCCTGTGTTTGCATTTCCATCATCAATTTCTGGAACAATTCTGGCATTTGGGAGCTCATCTCTGTCATGGATCCTTTACTGTTTATTACCAGAGTAAACATTGGTGCAATCTTACTTCTTTCAATTTTACCCATAGTGCTAAGTACTGGTGGATTAGATTCAAGATATACTTTCAGATTCTCCAGACCTTTATCAAAGCTTGATTGCAGGCTACCTTTCATAAGATTGATCATAAGCCTTCCTATCGGGTATTTTGCGTCTGCTGTAAATGACCATGTAACCGATGTACCTGCCTCAGTTTTTTCGAGGTCCCATTCAACCAGCGAACCTTTCGGATCCTTACCAAACCTTATGTTCGCTGCAATATATTTTCCGAAAACAACCGAATCAATCTTTTCCTGTCCGGTCCCGACTTTTTCCCCGTTCCATGTATATAAAGAACCTACATAGTCCGGGTTTGATTCTCCCGTCCATTGGGCACCAGGATCAGTTTCCAGCCAGGGATCCCATTTACCACGATCCGTATATGTAGCAACATTAAAAAATACCTGGGCCGGAGATACAGCGATTTCTTTATTCGAAGAAACCGTAACAGTTGCAGGCATCAGCAGGGGGATAATTAGTACCAGTGCTACCAGGATAAGCACGATGATTAGAAGCCATTTCAGGAATTTCATGAGTAAGTTTTTTTAGTTTAGTAATACATTTTAATTATAGACTTCAAAATTATTTATACTTTCTCATAATATTAACTTTTTCATAAAGATTTATTAGGTTTCATAATTTTAGTAGATTCTTCTATCGAAATTTCCAGTATAGGTATTACAGGATCTAAATATTGTCCATCTGCCGGTTGAG
>CAZEKO010000342.1:0-2443 GCA_964512775.1 uncultured Bacteroides sp.
TTATGGGAAGGATGAATATAAAGTTTTACACCCCGGTCAGCAAGTATCTCTGCAACAGTAGTAATGATCATCCAGACTATTGTGACAAATGCCATTGTGGAGACTGGCCCGATTTTATCTACGTGGTTCTTTAAAGGAACTGAGGCATCCTCAAGAGGGACGCAGGAATCAACCACTACATCGGCAATATCAAAGATGGTTTTCCCGCATGAATGTCTCGTTTTCTTTCCTTTTGCTGCTGCTGCAGAGCCACAAACGATCGTTCTCATTCCCAGTCTTTTCGCTTCCAGGGCAATATCAATATTGACATTATTGATTCCTGAATGAGAGAAAATCCACATAGTGTCCCGCGGATCAAAATCGTATCCTTTCATGATTTCCTTTCCATATCCTTCTGCCCTTTCCAGGAAAAGAAACTGGTGAATTCCCATTTCTCCGACGATACGTGTAAAAAAAGTGAGAGGCAGTTCAATCATAGGATGAAAGCCCACAAATCCGCCAATCCTTGGATACATTTCTTCAACCGGCAAAGTAGCATGTCCGCAACCGAAGGTGTGGACCCACCGGCCGGCTTCAATCGATCCGGCCATTATATTTGCTGCCTTATGAATATTATCTGTCTGGGTTCTTTCAATAACATCCATTACTTTGCGGGCATTGTTAAGCCATTGTCTTGCTAGAATAAGTTCCATATGTTTAAAATTAAATTGAATGTATATCTGTCTTATGTTTGATATTCCGAAGAACTAACAGGAAAATAACCAGAAGCATTGCCAGGCAAAACAGTAATAATGAAGAAAGATACCTGATCCCAAAATAATTAAAGATCAATCCCATAGAGTAATTAAAGGTAATATTTCCGATCAGGGCGATCACCAGCACAAAACTGAAAGCTGTCCCGGATAGTTTCTTGTACACCTCGCCCACATATCCGAGTAAAACCGGAAATCCTGCGGCAAATCCTGCTCCCAAAAGGATAAGTCCGACTACAGAGAGTGCATAATCTCTTGAAAACATTAAAATGAATATTCCTATCCCTGCAGTACACATACTGATAAACTGTACAAGGTAGGAAGGAATTTTTCTTAAAATCCATCCAAGAAAAATCCTTGCTAATGTCAGGCTGAGCATATATCCTGAAAGGGCGAATAGTGCAATATCTTTACGTTCCATGATAAATGACTGGATATATGTGGTAGTCCAGTTGGTAGTTACTCCTTCCAACCCGCTCTGGAAAAACAGAAAGAGTCCCATCAGGATCAGAACCGGATCTCTTAACATTCGTACGGACTCTTTCAGAGGGTATTTCTGTGTCACTTTTGGTTTGGGAAATGAGATAAGAAAAAAGTAAATTATGGGAATAACCATTATAAAACCAAGGCCTGCAATAATCATACTGCCCGTCAGCTTTGCTGAAAACAGTCCGATCAGCGCAGGCATTCCCAATGCACCAATCCCGTAAAAAACACCCAGAAGGCTAAGGTTTGCACTTCGGCCTTCACTGCTGATATCGTTAACCAGTGCATTTGTAGCACCATTTATCATTCCGCCGGCAAAACCAATAAAAACTATATATAATCTGAGAAGAAAATAGTTCTGTGTAAATGCCAGACCTTCAAGTGCTGCAACAATGAATATCGTGCAAATGATCAGCAGATATTTGTAACCATACCGGTCTGTAATAGGCCCGAAAAGTATTGAACCTGCCAGGATGCCTGCTGGCAAAAGGGATGTAAGAGTACCGGCAGCGATTTCACTGAGATTATACTTTGCAATAATATCAGGCAGTATGGATCCAAGGGATACCATAGTAACACCGAACAAAAACATGCCGGTGCAGGCAGCGATAAATAAATATCTCGTTTGGGGTCTCATTTTTAGTTTGTGCAGGGGCTATACTGAAATAATATTTAAGCGCAAGTGCCGATGGTTAATAGTTTTGAAGATTTTTTTATCAATTAAGCTTATTTTGTATGTTTCAAGTTCATTTAAAATTAATACCGTTTAAATCTTATTTCAGTATAGCCCCTGAACTAATGAGACCCAGTGAGCCGGCTCCATAAAGAACAGCTTCGCTGCCAAGGGCAGAGCCTTCCAGGGTGACCTGTTTAATACTGACAGGCTGGGCCCATTTGAGGGCTTCATTATAAATATCATCAAGAAAAATCAGGGCGGGTCCAAAAACACCCCCTCCGAAAATAATCTTTTCAGGATTAAACAAACTTACCAAATTGGCGACAGTCATTCCCCAGCATTCAATGGCCTGATCCATGACTTTTCTGGCTATTGGATCTCCATTATTCAATGCAGAGAATACATCATGAGAACTGATTTTATCGGGTGGTTTTGACTTTAAGATTCCATTGTAACTACTGTCCTTCCTGACAAACTCCCCTGCCACTATGGCAATCCCGTTTCCCGAGGCCCAATATTCAAAACAACC
>CAZEKO010000343.1:0-2439 GCA_964512775.1 uncultured Bacteroides sp.
GGGATATCATGAGAAATAAGCGATTTATTAAAATCAAGACACCCTCTTAAATCAATGTTGCCACCAGCAACTTCATTAAGGTCACTGTTTGTCAAGACAAGATCAATATTTTCCAGCCTCACATTTTCAATAATATTCTCATCCGTTCCATATATTAATATCCCGTTCTCACTTTTACAGTTAATATTACGTAAAGTCACATTCTTTATCTGACCTAATGTAATTCCCGGTTTCCCACGGACTGCCGAAATGTGCACGGGCTCGCCATTACCCCACCAGTCCCCTGTGTGCAACCGTGTTTCAATATTAACCTGAGAGATATTAATATTTTCGATTGACCCCGAATCCCTCACAAAAATTCCAATACCCCGGTTGGAGTTAGTAATATTGATATTGGAGATATTAATATTCCGTACTGAATTCTGGTCTTCATAACCAATCCTGAGACCGCTGGAACGAGATTGAAGATTACAGTTTGTTATATTAATATTTCCGGAAGGATGTCTAAGGTTATAATATCCGGGCAGCTCATAATGATAACCGAACCCTGTGATTGCAATGGCATCATCCCCGGCACGGATATCACAATCTGATACAGAGACATTCGAACATGAAGTTATATCCAGCCCGTCGCTGTTAGGAGTTTCCAGGCTATTCCATATTTTCACTCCTTTCACAATTACCCCGTCACAATCGGCAAAATGAAGTGTCCAGAAAGGGGATTTGGTGAGCAGTATATTTTCGACCAGAACATTTTTGCATTGAGAAAAAATAACCATTTGCCTTGGGCGTAACAGTGGTGTCACCGGTCCATCGCCGATACCTTCTTTCACTTTTCTGTAATTATCTTTCTGTCGCGTACCCTGTGTGCCGCCCCATTCTATTTTTTTTGCAACTTTCCAGTCGAAAAATACCTCTTCATTGCCATCTATCGTCCCCTGACCAGTAATTGAAACATTTTCAGAAAGATATGTAAACAATATGCCGTATTGGACTGTATCATAACCCACTCTTTTATAGTTTTCATAATCCTCAAGATCCGGGCTACCTTTAAGAGTAGCGCCTCTTTCGAGATAAAGATTTATGTTGCTTTTCAAATGAACTGTCCCGGTTAAATAAATTCCTGAGGGAATATATACTGTGCCGCCTCCATTCTCATAACAGTTATCGATAGCCTTTTGAATGGCTTCAGTATTTATTGTTTTTCCATCTGATACAGCGCCAAAATCATCTATATTGTAAGTTGTAACCTGGGAGGTTACTGTTACCGGAAGAACTCCGAAATAAAGAATAAACATCAACAATTTTGTTTTCATGAGGTAATATTGATTGTATGCCTGTTCGTTCTATACTGGAAAATTAAAAATTTCACAGACACCTTCAAAGAATTAACTCAAATAAAAATTCTGTGAATTCATTTTGTAAATAAATTTGCTTAAAATCCGGAACCAGGAATAACATCGACATTCGTTAATGGAAAAACCAAATACCCGCACAGTCAATCTCGCTACTTTGGCGGGCATTTTCGCCATCCTAGTGTGGAGTACGAATATCGCTTTTTCAAAAAGTGTGATGAACGCCATTGGTAATTACTATGCCATGTTCATGATTTACTTTTTTGGTGGTGTTTTCATGTTTCTTGTTTTACTGGCCAGATTCAGAAAAGGATATTTCACAAAACTGAAAGCGCTTGGGTTAAGATATTACATAGGCACCGGCATCTTCCTGTTTCTGAACAATACCCTTTTATTCCTGGCAATCGGACTGGCTTCCAACGAAAAAGAGTTGCTTATAGTCACCATCATTAATTATTTATGGCCGATGCTGATTTATGTGCTGAAGATGCCCGTGTTTCATATAAGAGTGAGACCCTTGACTTTCATCATCAGTGTGATCCTGGGCATAAGCGGTGTGATACTGGCCTTTTCACAGGAATATACCCTCCGGGAGTTGGCTGAAATTGCAAAAAACCTGGATGATAATTTTCTGGCTTACCTTCTGGCTTTACTGACTGCTGTTTCCTGGGCATTGTATTCAAATCTCACAAAAAAATTCGTTACTGATGATGATTTTGCAGCGTTACCGATAATATTTATGATCAGCGGACTTCCTTTTCTTTACCTGCTGATTTCGCAGGGCAATTTTGAATTCAGAACTCTGAAATTACTTTACAGCAATCCTGAACTGATCTACACAATAATTTTCCCGACAGCATTGGGTTATATATTCTGGAATATTGCAATGAAAAAAGGGAATAAGGATCTTGTAGTATCCATCTCATTCATTATCCCTTTTCTGGCTGTATTATTTATTGGGCTTAAATTCTCAACCAGGGTTGGGATGCTGACCTGGATTGCATCGCTTTTCCTGATCAGCAGTGCTTATCTCATTTACCGGGCCACAAACAGACAGGGTAATAATGAAATCTGAACCGGATAT
>CAZEKO010000344.1:0-2439 GCA_964512775.1 uncultured Bacteroides sp.
ATCGGGCTGAAAATTGGAAGATTTTTTTTGAGGCATATTAATTAAATATTTTATTTTACATAATTCAGCGAATATCTCAAATTTAGTTAATTGCTATTAAATTAACGCGGCATGCTATTAAAACGCCGACATATATTTTAAATGATTTTGCGGTTGAATATTTAAAAAATTGATATATTGCAATACGATTACAGAACTTCTTGTAATTTACTGATATTAAATAATATGCATTCTCTCAAAAATATAAGTATAATCAATCTCCCTAAATTTGAAGACCTCCGGGGGAATCTTTCATTTATTGAAGAAGAAACTAATGTTCCCTTCAAGATACGACGGATTTACTGGATTTATGATGTTCCTGGAGGTGAATTCAGGGGAGGTCATGCTTTTAAAGAGACTGAGGAATTGATAATCGCATTATCAGGAAGTTTTGATGTTGTACTTAATGATGGCAGGAAGGAGTATAGATTTAATTTGAACAGATCATATTATGGTGTTTATGTACCGAATTTAATCTGGCGTACAATAGAGAACTTTTCTACTAATTCATTAGCACTAGTAGTTGCTTCGACTGAGTACTCTTCAAATGATTACATTCGTGATTTTAGGTATTTTCAGAAAGAATCAGGAGATGAATAGAAATACAGTTAATGATTGCAGTATTATAGTAGTTCCAAAGATTAATAATAGAGCAGGTAATATTTCGGTAATTGAAGGAATTAAGAATTTACCTTTTAGACCTGTAAGACTATTTTATATTTATGACATACCAGCAGGAGAGGCCAGAGGCGCACATTCTCATAAAGAGTGTTCTCAGTTTATAATTGCAGCCAGTGGTGGATTTGAGGTTGCACTTGATGATGGAACAAACAAAAAAACGGTTTCTCTGAACAGACCATTTTATGGCCTTTATATTCCTCCGGGAATTTGGGCACATGAATTTAACTTCTCATCAGGCGCAATTTGCCTGGTGCTTACATCAGAGAAATTTGATGAAAAAGATTACATCCGTGATTATAATGAATACCTTAAATTTAAAAGGAATGGCTAAAATCCATAATAATTCTGATGTACAGACAAAGTCAATAGGAGAAGGTACTATAATATGGCAGTTTGTTGTTATATTACCTGGATCAGTTATAGGAGAAAATTGCAATATCAATTCCCATTGTTTTATAGAAAACGATGTAATAATTGGCAATAGTGTTACAGTAAAATGTGGGGTATTTATCTGGGATGGAACTCGAGTAGAGGATGAAGTATTTATTGGCCCTGGCGTTACCTTTATTAATAATAATCATCCCAGGTCCAAGAAATATCCTGAAAAACATATCGGTGCTTACATTGAAAAAGGTGCTTCAATTGGTGCCAATTCAACTATTATGGGAGGCATCCGTATTGGCAGATATGCAATGATTGGTGCCGGAAGTGTTGTAACAAAAAATGTCCCGAATAATTCGCTTTGGATTGGCAATCCGGCCCGACAAGCAGGTCTTATATGTGATTGCGGATATAAACTTGATGATGAACTCCACTGCAAGGAATGCAAATCAGATTATCATTTCGTAAATAATATTTTATCGAGACAATGATTAAGTTCCTTGATTTAAAAAAAATAAACGACAGCTTTGAGCCCGAAATCAGTAAAGCAATTGAACGAGTTATGAATTCTGGTTGGTATCTGTTTGGCAATGAGGTGAAACTATTTGAGAAGGAATATAGCCAATTTATCGGGACAAAGCATTGTATTGGTGTGGCAAATGGTTTAGACGCTTTACGACTTATTTTAAAAGCTTATTTGGAATTGGGATACATGAAGGAAGGCGATGAAATAATAGTACCTGCTAACACTTATATCGCTTCTATTCTGGCCATTTCTGATAATCATCTTGTACCCGTGCTGGTAGAACCTGATATTAATACCTATAATATTGATCCCACTGAAATTGAAAAGAAAATTACCAGTCGTACAAAAGGTATAATGATTGTTCACCTGTATGGTCAGAATGCGATGCACCCGGAGATAAAAAACATTGTTAAAAAATATAAATTAAGACTTATCGAAGATAATGCACAAGCTCATGGTTGCTTTTATGGTCAAAAACGTACTGGATCATTAGGAGATGCAGCCGGTCATAGTTTTTACCCCGGAAAAAATCTTGGAGCACTAGGCGATGCCGGAGCAATAACCACGGATGATGATAACCTTGCGACAGTTGTCAGAGCCCTGGCTAACTACGGCTCATCAAAGAAATATATTAACGATTATAAAGGTCTGAATTCAAGGCTGGATGAGATACAAGCAGCTGTCCTTCGTTCTAAGCTTACTCGATTGGATGCTGATAATCGGCACCGCCATGAAATTGCGCTTTTTTATATTAATAACATTAAATGTGCAGATATTACTTTGCCAGGTACATGGAATGCTGAAAATAGAAC
>CAZEKO010000345.1:0-2435 GCA_964512775.1 uncultured Bacteroides sp.
CGGAATCCTCAAGATACTTCTGATAATATTTAAGATATAGTTCATTCCTGAATTTATCTGCTCTCACTTTCCGTTCATCATATTCCTGCTTACTTTCAGATTTCCTGCGGTCTTCAAATAATCTGGTCTCGTCCATTTCGGATTTTAATTCATCAAAGTAATAAAACTCAGCGAAAAAGCGGGGAGAAACTTCCCAGAGCATTATGTTCCCATCATCTGATCCTGTCACAATATTTTTGCCATCATGGCTGAAATCAGCGACATTTACTATATCTGTATGGTCAACGAAAGTGTATATACATTGCCCGGATTTTACCTCCCAGAATTTTGCGGTTTTATCATATGAGGCACTGATTAGAAATTTTCCATCGGGACTGAAGCGGACATACATTACTGCATATTGATGTCCCAGGATCAGTTTTGCGATCTTACCTGTGGAAATATCCCAGAGTTTAATCGTTTCGTCTTCCGATGCACTGGCGAGGAGCTTCCCATCGGGACTGAAATCCAGTGAATAGATATTTCCGCCATGTGCATTGATTGAGCGAACCAACTCTTTAGTTTCGGCATTCCAGATCTTGATGGTTTGATCCAGGGAGCCGCTTGCAATATATTTGCTGTCAGGACTAATTGCGACTGCCAGTACGGTTTTTTTATGACCTTCAAATGAATAGATTATTTCACCTGATCCGAGATCCCATAACCTGAATTTATTAAGCAGGTCGGTACTAAGAAATTGTGTCCCGTCAGGACTAAACCTGGTATTCCAGATATGTGTTTTATGGCCTGTAAATGACCGCGATGTTCCGGTTTCAAGGTTCCAAAGAAAGATTTGGGTACCACCGGAACTTAAGAGGAACTTACCATCAGGAGAAAATTCAAGGAATTGAACCTTACCGTCGTGTCCTTCGAAAGTACGCGTCACTTCTCCGGTCTCAGTGTTCCATAAATATATCAGCTTATCTTCAGATCCAGATGCAATTATTTTGTCATCAGGACTGAAAGCCACTGACAATACCGGCCCTTTGTGCTTACTGAATATTCTGATAAGACTTTCATCTTGCTGAGCATTAATTTTCGGGCTTATGAAAGAAATTAAAAATATGGCTGATAGAATACGCGAAATATAAATCATTGTGCAAAAATTTTTGTTTTTAAGAATGGGCTTTTGGAAGCTCTACAAAGAAAGTTGAACCTTTACCCGGTTTACTGATAACTCTTATGCTGCCGTTATTAAGATTAATAAATTCCCGGCACAGAACCAGACCAAGACCTGTACCTTCCTCATTTGCAGTACCGGTGGTGGAATAATGGATATCTATCCTGAACAATTTACCCAGGTCTTCTTCTTTTATGCCTACACCTGTGTCAGTAACCGAAATTTCATGAGTATTTGATTTTTCGCGGTTACTGATAGTTATTTTACCAGTTGGCCGTGTGAACTTAATTGCATTGGAAAGAAGATTCCTGATGACAGTGCTTAACATATTTTCATCACATAAAACAAATGTCCTGGGCTGAACGGAGTTGCTGACGTGGATATTTTTTTCCATTGCGGCCACTTCCAGGAGATAAATATTTTTAGTTATAATATTATGAAGATCGACGACAGCCGGTTTAAGATTCATTCTGCCTGTCTGGGCTCTTGACCAGTGCAGAAGGTTATCCAGTAAATTAAAAGCCTGAGTGGAAGATTGGTGTATCATTTTAATAAATGTCAGCACTTCTTCCTTATCGTAATCGGAATAATGTTTAAGCAGGAGGTCTGAGAAGTTAAGAATGGAATGGAAAGGATTTTTAAGGTCATGGGCAATAATAGAGAAGAATTTATCCTTTTCGGCATTTAATTCCCGGAGTTCCTTTTCGGATTTCAGCAAGGTTTCTTCGGTTGTTTTCCAGCTTGTAATATCATTAAAAACAAGGAAAGTCCCTGTCTGTTTATCATCATGTCGAAGTGAGGTAGCTGTAATAAGTATTGTACAGGTATTTTCACCTGGTTTTTTAATTGAAATTTCGAAACTGACTGCATCACTATCATTTAATTTCTTCAGATTCTCAATTATCTGGTTCCCGGTTTCCCGGCTCACAAACTGCGGTAAAGCTTTATTGATCATTTTCCCTTTTTCGGTCCCGAATATCTTCTCAGTACCCGGATTAATAAAAGTAAACCGGTTTTGAGCATCGAGTATGCCAATTCCTTCTGCTTGATTTTCAATCAGGAATCGGAATCTTTTCTCACTTTCTGAAAGATTTTGGAGGGCTTTTTTATAATCAGTGATATCACGGGAAATACCTGCAATTGCGATCAGATTGTTTTTTTCATCAAAGACCGGGAATTTCTTTACAAGAGAATGTATGGTGCGGCCATTGGGATAGACAAATATCTGTTCACTGACAAGTGTCTCACCTTTCTTCATCAACATGGCTTTTTTATC
>CAZEKO010000346.1:0-2435 GCA_964512775.1 uncultured Bacteroides sp.
GTTGGCCTTACAATTCTGATTCCTGCAAAAAATATCAGTACAATTGGAATTATTACATACAAATAGTTCATTTTAATTTCCTTTCTTTTAATTAATTCTTATAAAGATAACTAATAATTATCTGAAAATTAATATGTATTGATTGCGTCACGTTTTGTTTCACAAATTTTAACTACAACATCCCCTGCTCCTCCAGCCATTTCCTGACCCTTTCATCACTCAAACAAAAAAGCCCTCGCAGATCATTTATACGGGAGATTCATCTTCCGGGCAATTTCCTGGAAGCGGGAGTCGTTACGTAGTCCATCATATATAGGTATTAAAAGATAAGGTAAATTGGGATCTTGCTCCTCGTAAGCCTTTTCAAGCCAGTACAATGCATTATCAACATCGCCAGCCCAGGCATAATATTGGGCAGGACCAGTTTGGTTGACATGTGTAGTTTCTGTATTTTCTGCACGCACATTCGCGAGTTTTCTCATAACGCCTTTGAACCCTGTTTCGGTATACCCTTCGTCTATAACTTTTAAATACTCGTTGTTGTCTTTCCAGCGGGACCTTAGCATTTCTATAGCTTCTTCCTCGCGGCCTGCAAGAGAAAGTGCGTTGACAATATTTATTACTGCCACTCCCTGGGTAGGACTAAGATCCAGTGCTTCCCGAAATGCCTTAACGGCTTCATCATATCTGCGTACAAACATCAGATCTACACCATAAAATGATTTTATTTTGGGATTTAATGGATCGAGCTCCAGTGCAATTTCAATTTGCTTCATTGCTTCATCAGGTCTTCCCAGTATATTCAGAAGGTGCGAATATCCCGAACGTGCATCGGCATTATTGGGATTCAGTTCAATTGCTTTTCTGAACGATGCCTCACCTCCTTTCCAATCCCACCTGGTCCATGTCTTTATTCCAGCCAATGCCTGGTGAACATCTGAAAGGGTTGAATCCAGCTCAAGAGCCCTTTTAATGGCTGCCTCTGCCTGATGAGTTGCTTCTGATACTCTGGTCAGACCCGCTTGCTTACGTGAATTCCAGACCCTGGCTATACCTGCATAAGCAAGGGCAAACTCCGGGTCTCTTTCTTTTGCCAGCTCAAAGTATTGCATTGCTGTCTCAAAATCATTTTGAGTTCCCTTACTCAGATAAAAGCGCCCATTAAGGTAAGCATCATAAGCTGCTGTATCTGCTGTGGGTTTTTTTTCAATAAGTTGCTTTGTCTGCGGAGTAATTACAGCTTTCAGTTCCCTGGCAACAGTCTGTGCCACTTCACTCTGAATTGAAAATATTTCAGATATATCTCTGTCATATATCTCTGACCATAAATGTGTATCGGTCCTGGCATCAATAAGCTGAACAGTGATCCGTACCTTATTCCCCATTTTCCTGACACTGCCTTCCAGAATAGCTGAAACACCTAACTCATGGGCTATTTCCTTTATTGAGAGGTCTGTGCTTCTAAATCTCTCCGATGATGTGCGGGAAATTACTTTCAAATCACCAATTTTGAAGAGTTTATCTAATATCTCATCTACCATACCCTCACTGAAATATTCCTGGTCAGGATCATTGGTGAGATTTTTAAAAGGTAATACAGCTATTGACTTTTCAATTGCCATTGCTGGTTTGCCATCACCAATGATGTTAGTAACAAATAATATTGCAACTACAATAACAAAAAGCAATATCATTCCAGAAACTAAAACTACAATCCTTCTCTTTGAGATGGTAAAAACATTTTTTGCATATTCATTGGTTTTTATGTCCTGCCTGATCGCTTTAGCAGGTTTTGTTTTGAAATCTGCCCCCATTTCCTTAAATTTCAGATACCATTTGATTATTGTTGCCAGATTATTAAGAACCGGCTTCACCTGTTCCGGATAATATTCTTTGGGGTGGGTACCATAAGTTGATAAATCATTCAGACCATGCATCGAAGTTATTATGTGTGAGGGCACTTTTTCCTCCTTATGTAACTTATCAATGATACCTTTCAGTGGTTCGGTCTTTCGAGGTCTCTGGAGTTCGGTCTCACACAGATCAGTAATAATAACTTCAAGGCATCTCCTTGAATAGAGTAGCGCGACATTTTCGTCATCGGTTTTAATCAGATGCCCTAATTCCTTCTCCAGATCAGGGAACAGGTCTTTTATTGAGGTGTATAATGATTCAAGTTCTTTTATTTCGGCAGACCAGATCTGCATCAGAATAGGATTTAATCTCAGGTATGATTAGTTAAAATTAAGATAATTCCGATTTAAAATCAAAAAGCTATTCATTAATAGTATAATAACTCCAAGAGACCCATCTCCGGGGAGAATCATTCCAGCAAAAAATCACCGATGTGGAAGATATCTTTAATATCCAGATTACACCTGACAGGAAGATACCAAGAGGCATTTGAGGTGATCAGACTATATTTTTGCAGCATG
>CAZEKO010000347.1:0-2426 GCA_964512775.1 uncultured Bacteroides sp.
AAACTTAAATTCACCAAAATGGAGTATGATCTTATAGTCATTGGCAGCGGGCCGGGAGGCTATGTGGCTGCCATCCGGGCAAGCCAGCTTGGATTGAGAACAGCAGTGGTTGAGAGGGAAAGACCTGGTGGAATTTGCCTTAACTGGGGATGCATCCCTACCAAATCCCTGCTGAAAAGCGCTGAAGTTTATGAGTACATTAAACATGCTTCTGATTATGGTTTAAAGATTGAAGGCACATCCTTACCAGACTTCGGAAAGGTCATAGAGCGCAGTCGTAATGTCGCTGATAGCATGAGTAAGGGTGTACAGTTCCTGTTTAAAAAGAATAAGATTGATGTTATTCAGGGTACCGGCCGGCTTGCAGGTAAACAGAACGTGGAAGTTACAGATGAAAGTGGAAATAAGAAGAATTATAAAGCACCCCATATTATTCTTGCCACCGGGGCGAGATCAAAAGAACTGCCTGGCCTTAAACAGGATGGCAGAAGGGTGATTGGATACCGTGAAGCCATGACACTGAAAGAATTGCCCGGTTCAATGGTTGTCGTTGGATCAGGAGCCATTGGCAGTGAATTCGCATTTTTTTATAATACTATGGGCACAAAGGTAACACTGGTGGAATTCATGCCCGTTATTGTGCCTCTTGAAGATGAGGAAGTGTCGAAACAACTGGAAAGGTCATTTAAGAAATCGGGTATGACAGTTTTAACCTCTTCAACTGTTGAATCAGTTGATGCAGGCGGTGAAAAATGTAAAGTAAAAATAAAGACATCGAAGGGAAGCGAAGAAACAGAGGCTGATATTGTCCTTTCTGCTGTAGGCATTACTCCCAATCTTGAGAATCTGGGATTGGAAGAGATGGGAATCACAATTGAAAAGGGTAAAATACATGTGGATGAATTTATGAAGACCAATGTGGAAGGTATATATGCAATTGGTGATATTGTCCCCGGACCTGCCCTGGCTCATAAAGCATCCGCAGAGGGGATTCTGTGTGTCGAAAAAATTGCAGGGAAAAATCCCCATCCTATACGTTACGATAATATTCCTGCCTGTACTTATACTCATCCCGAGATTGCTTCTGTAGGAATGACTGAAAAAGCAGCGAAAGCAGGAGGTTATGAGATCAGGATTGGTAAGTTCCCATTTACTGCATCTGGAAAGGCAAGTTCTGCCGGACAAAAGGAAGGTTTTGTAAAGCTTATTTATGATGTAAAATATGGCGAATTACTTGGTGCACACATGATCGGAGCAAACGTGACAGAACTGATTGCAGAAATGGTTGTAGCCCGGAACCTGGAAACGACCGGTTATGAAATCATAAAATCTATCCATCCACACCCAACAATGTCTGAAGCTATTATGGAAGCTTCAGCAGCTGCGTATAACGAAGTAATCCATATATAAAGATCAGAAATAAAAAAGCCGTCCCGGGTCCTGGACGGCGACTTATTAATCTGACCTTAGTATTACAATTACTACCTATTTCTTATAATAATAATCTATAATAAGCTGATAGGTTTTATCTCCTTCTTTCACCAGGATAAGCCTGATCATATCTTTCTCCCGATTCTGTAAAGGCGCTAAATTGAAGGATACCGTCTGGGTGATGTAAGCTTCACACATATCCCCGTGACTGTTATGTCCCAGAGTTAGTTTTCCTGAGTATTTCTCGAATTTGGGTAACTCCTGGTAGTCCATAATGAATTCATGAGCTTCACATCCCCCGCTGAAAGAAAGCAGTATTTCAAGGCAGTCGTCCACAATTTTTGCACCCCCTATTACGAAAGGATCTGAAGGGAGTTTGTTAGAGACGGAGGTCAATTCTGGTTTCCGTTTAATAATAGGGCCGCATCCAGACTGTTCCAGCCACCTTACATCAGCCACTACTCCTGCGTCGCAGGAATAATTAGTATCGGGAATTTCTGAATATGCGATTTCAACTTCCTGCCCTTCAGCCAGGGTCATACTTGTATCAAGCTGATAAGGCACGATCACTGTACCGTCATCCAGTTCTATTACAAGTCCGCATCCATTTGTCCCGCTCATATCTTTAACCACCCCATGAACAGTTTCAGGACTGATAAACGCATCATCAGCCATTTTATCACAACTCGTATCGACAAGGCAAATAGTTAAAAACATTACCGCAACCCAGCATACCCGGACTATCATTGATATTTTATCTTTTCTGTTATAATCCATCATCTTAAGGTATTTACTTATATCTTTTTTATTTAAAATGTTTCCCTAAAAACTGAGAATTGATCCCAATAGTCATCGGGATTGAAATCTTTGAACCCGGAACTTAGAACCCGGAACCCGGAACTATTCCCCATATTCCGGCAAATTCACCCTCCCTATAAACAGTATAGTTCCGCTACTGTTCTCTCTTATCGCAAAAAGGAACGGATGGTCGGCAG
>CAZEKO010000348.1:0-2406 GCA_964512775.1 uncultured Bacteroides sp.
TATATCTTCCATTATGATATCCGGTGCGATATTTCCGGGAGCCATTTTCCTGTAAGATTCTACTCGCTTCAGTAAAAGTGATTTATTGTCTGTCTCACAGTTTTCACCAAGCCAATTTTCAGCAATATGAGTCAGTACTTTTTCAAATTTGAATTTCTCAAAACCTTTTATGAGGTAATCAAGGATAAATCCATACACATTCCTGTCCTGGTTCGTTTCTGACAATATATTATCTACAGCTTCTATGAAAAGATCCTCCTGCGTTGATTGCACCAGGTTGGGATTTCGGTATAATGAAAGATAGTCGATAATTTTCTTCGTATAGATATTGCTGTTTAGCAGCAGGTTATCCGTAAAGTCAAGTCTGTCAAAAAAATGTTCTCTCATAAATATTACCCTTTCCATTTCGGTCCATGTACCTTCAAGGAATGGAGTCCTGTACATTCCGATGATCCGTACTGCAAAGGTTTCCGGATATTTCTGGCACATCTCTTCGACCAGCCGGTTTTGATCCTCCTGTATTTGACGAAATTCAACCACTGATTCAGTATAGAAGTTGGTTTTTTTCGGGTAATTACTCAACAGCGGGTAAACCTGTCGGATCCTGTATTCCAGTTGGTCATACTCATGAAGAAAAGAGTAATATATTTTATTTTCTTCAGATTCAATAATTTTCAGACTATCGATTGGAAAATTGAAGTCAGAACTAAAGGTGATGTTCTCTTTATTAAAAATCAGATCAATATTTTGAGGAGGTCCTCCCATGAATTCAGCCCTTTTTGTTTTCCCGAGGATTAGACGGTAGATACCAACCGGCAAGTCCTGAGGCAGGATAAAACGAAAATCCTGGCTGGACGCTATGAGGCTGTCGACTGTAAATAAATCATCACCATGTACCCGTGTCAGAACGATTTTATTTACAGGTAAATCTGATATATGTGCGGTGATAGAGTATGACTGGGAGAAAACATGGACGGACAAAAGAGAAATTAATACTGATAAATATATTTTCATAATTATGGAGCCGTTTATATTCTAAGCTCTCAGCCCCAAAATTAATAAGTAATCCGATTTCCATGTTATATGCTTCGGGATAATTTAATCCCTGTGCCAGTTATTAAAAACTTCTTCGGTAATTCACCATAATATATTTCTCATCTGGCAAGGTTGATTCCTGCAACCACTTGTAATTTTCGACTGTCAGATCTGCCGGAGTGACGTATGATTTCAGGGTAATTGTTTTTTCAAGTGGTCTGACGAACATCCTGAGTGATATCCATTTAATCATTTTGAGCCTCATGTAATTCCTCAGGCTTTCGATATTATCAAATTCCTGTTTCCATTCAACAAAGTTTTGATGCTGCCCTTCCCTGAAGGTAATTGGCATCGGTTTATTCGTGTTTTCCATATTGCACTTTTTATAGTACAATAATAGAATAGCAGAATGCAATGGATTTGCGTGATCAAAAAAATTATTACCTTGAAATAAAATTCTGAATTCATGTCTAAAAACAAAAATGCTTTGATCCGTTATCGGGTGATTAACAGGTGTCTGATTGATTATGGTATTTGTTCCAAGGAAAAATTAATTGAAGCCTGTGAAGAAACCCTCGACATTTATCCGCTCGGGGAACGAACCATTGATAAAGACATCTATGATATGCGAAATGATAATGGGCTTTCCTATTACGCACCCATTAAATATGATAAAATACGAAATGGTTATTATTATGAAGATCCTGACTATTCGATTGATAACCTGCCTCTGAAGCAGGATGAGATAGAAGCCCTGGCTTTTGCATCAACCTTGTTGAATCAGTTCCGGAATACTCCCCTTTTCAGTCAGTTTTCAGGTGCTGTGCAAAAGATCGTGGATGCTGTAAATATTCAGAAATCCAATATTCATTTTACTCATTATGATTTTATTGATTTTGAAAGGGTGCCATTTGTTAAGGGTAGCGAATTTCTGCAACAGGTCATTGAAGCCATCCGGAATAAAATACCGTTAATATTGCATTATAAATCATTTGATCATGATGTGCCCACAGATCATGTCATTCATCCATATCTGTTAAAGGAATACCGGAACCGGTGGTATATAATAGGCCTGCATGAAAAATACCAGGAAATAAGGACTTTTGGACTGGACAGGATTATTTCCCTTGAAACCTCACATGTCCCATTTAAAGACAAAAATTTTAATGCACTGGATTATTTTAAACACACTATTGGTGTGATCTCTCCACAGGGAAAGCCACCGGAAATAAGATTTGCAGTGAAAAAGCGACAGGCTCAATATTTAGTAACACAACCCCTTCATGAAAGTCAGGAAATTATCGAAGAAAATGATGATGAATTAATTTTCAGATTGAAAGTACATCCAACATATGAGCTAATGACAATATT
>CAZEKO010000349.1:0-2401 GCA_964512775.1 uncultured Bacteroides sp.
CTACTCCAGCTTCATCAGCGATTGTTTTGAGATCTTTTGCGACTGCCGGGATAATCCCGATTCCTGACTTTCTGATCCGTTCTTCATTTTCTCTTTCCGGATCACCTGGTATCATTACATTTGGTTTGCCTTCAACATTTTTTGAATTGCGCATAGTTTCAATCCATTGGTCCATTCTGGTTTTAAATTCTTCGGGTTTCATGAAACCATCTATCCGGATAGCTCCGAAAAAGTGACCCGTTCCTTCTCCCACTTTCTCATCCAGCAAAGGCAGAAATGCAACAGATGGGGGAACCCATGGCCCAAAATTAGCACCTGAAAGGACAGCAGAAAATATATCAACAATTGCTCCGAGGCAATACCCCTTATGGCTTCCATGCACCCTGTCACCTCCAAGTGGAAGCATAGCACCACCTTTTTCGATAATACCAGCATCTTCCGTAGGATTACCGAATTTGTCCTGGGCCCATCCGGTAGGGATATTTTCGCCTTTTTTTTGCGCCACGCTTAATTTCCCTCTTGCAACTGGAGTAGTAGCAAAATCTGCTATGAACGGGGGCTGATTCAAAGTAGGTATTGCAACTGCAATTGGATTTGTTCCGAGTAACCGGTCAAGGGAAAAAGTCGGGGCCACAGTAGGATTAGCATTGGTCAATGAAATCCCGATCATATCATGTTCAAGAGCCATCATTGCATAGAATCCGGCAATGCCAAAATGATTTGAATTTTTTGTGGCAACCCATCCTGTACCACATTTCCTGGCTTTTTCAATAGCAAGATTCATTGAGTAAACAGCCGGGACCACACCAATGCCATTATCTCCATCCACAACTGCAGTACCGGGGCTTTCATGAACAATTTTTATATGCGGATTGGTATTAATCCGCCCTATTTTACAGTGATGATGATAATCCTTGACCCGGATCATCCCATGTGAAGGAATTCCACGTAATTCAGCTGCGAGTAGAATCTTTGACACCAGTTGGGCAGAATCCTCGCTGCAGCCCACTCCAATAAATAGTGATTTGATGAAATTTTCAAGATACTTGTAATCGTACATATATTTTTTTTTAAAAGGTTAAGAAATTAATTTTTATACAATTTTTTCAGCTATCGGAAGGTTTTCGATGAACGATCGTTGCACTGGCCTGAGCTGTGGGCATAATCAATATTTCATTAATATTGACATGCGGCGGCCTTGTTACTGTGAATAAAATTGCTTCGGCAATATCTTCTGCATGCAATGGTGTAAGTCCTTCATATACTTTAGCAGCCCGTTCTCTATCCCCTTTAAAACGTACCAGTGAAAACTCCGTTTCCACCATCCCGGGCGCAATGCAGGTCACTTTAATATTATGCTGAACCAGGTCTATTCTCATCCCCCTGGTTAATGCATCAACTGCAAACTTTGTCGCACAATAAACATTTCCTTTTTCGTAAACCTCTTTTCCGGCAATTGATCCAATATTAATAATATGACCTGAGCGATTCCCGATCATCCATTTGGATATCTCCCTGCTTATATAAACTAATCCTTTAATATTTGTATCGATCATCTGTTCCCAGTCATCCAGGTTTCCTTCCTGAATATGGTCAAGTCCGGCAGCAAGACCGGCATTATTAACAAGGACATCGATTTTTTTCCAGTCGTCGGGAATGACATCAAGTGCCTGGAGGACCTCAGAATGTTTTCTGATATCAAAGCATAGTTCAATGACTTTTGAATTGGTCTCAGATTCAATTTTTTTTCTGACTTTTTTTAGCAGGTCATGACGCCGTCCCGTAAGTATGACATTAAAATCGTTTCTGGCTAGCAAGAGGGCAGTTGCTTCACCAATTCCACTGGTTGCACCAGTTATTAATGCTATTCTTTTCATGATCACCAAAAATAAGTATAAAAACAGGTAAGACTCATGTTATAAAACAATTTTTTTGACGTTTGGTCAATTTGAAGGCTTTCAGAGAGTAAATTTTTTATCGTAGGTTTTATGAAGGCCTGGAAATTATAAGTTCTCCATTTTCTTTAAAAGCTGAGGATATAATTCATCTCTTACATATAGAAAACCAGGTTCCAGATCCAGGATTTTTTCATAAACCAACTTTGCTGAAGCATAATTGTTAAGATAATTATGGGATTGTCCGATAACAATTAACAGGAAAATAATTATTCTATAATTCTTCCTTTGCATTGTTATACTCAGTTATATTATTGAAAGTCAGTTTCACCATAATTTAAGTTTGCAGACGGTGTTGACGTAATTTATATTGATATTGAGTAAAATGCCTGTAAAGATTGCAAATATAAAAAATGAAAGGTTGGAACAGATGGGACGTCAGGGCAGCGGCATTGAAAAATGAAATCACAAAATAAAACTATATTTGCACAGCATGTTATTTTAAT
>CAZEKO010000350.1:0-2393 GCA_964512775.1 uncultured Bacteroides sp.
AAACAACAACATTTCCCAGCTTGTGCAGAAGGTTAAAATTATCCACATTACCAATCGTCTTTTTATCCAGAAATACAATATCCATTGGGTATGAAATATTAATCGATTTTATTAAGTCTAAATTAACACTTCAAAATTACTAATATTTACAATTGTAAAAGTTATTTAATCTTAAATCCCATCGATGGTATGTCCATTAAGACCAAGATTAGAAGGTGGGATTTCTTCATCATTTGTTATATAGAATAATATACTGCTATGAGGATCAAGTTGGATGTTCAGTTCATTCTTTACTTCGATTTTTTCAAAATTCCCTGGTTTCCATATATAACATACAGGATTTTGGATATGTGACAAATCCTGAAAGGAATAGTTTTTTTCCAGCTTCAGTTGCTGAGGATTGACAAATAAAACCGCCATTGATTCTTTACCGGAATATTTCTTCACTGCAACGAATATTCCATCATGGTCTCCCCAGAACGGTAATTCAGCATTTATTTTCTCTGCTGAGGGTTGAAGAAATCTCCACAACCTTATAAAATCATTACTGAGCAGATGGAATCTGTCAGATGTATTGATCACACCTCCAAGAATCCCGTCCCAGAGTGCAATTGTATATTTTTCTTCATGCGACAAATCCATATTATGATCACGCAGGTAAATAACATCTGGATCATTCTGCCAGAAAATATTGTTAAAATATTGTCCTACCTTCATTTCCCGGAACATATTAAAAGTACTTTCCCTTGTCCACAGCGATACAACATCATTGGAAAGTCTCATGGCATCAACCAGGCCAATCATAGGCTGAAATGGTGCAATGCATGCAAGCCAGAAACTTTCATCACCGATTTCCTCCCTTATCATCACTGCAACATCACGAAAATATTGAACTGATGTTTTACCGGGAGTATGCCTTTTATACTTGAGAGAATCCCTCAGTCCCCAGTCTAAAAAATCAGTCTTATAATACAGGGCACCCCATTTTTTCATTGTTCGGAAAACTTTCCTCAGGTAATTGAAAGCATCAGGGTGACTTGAATCTAATACCATCATATCTGCATCCTGACTGTTCCACTCAATCACAGTATTTCCATCAATATCCATAAGTAACCAGTCAGGATGCTCCTTTGCCAGGATGCTGTTGCTGCTGACCATGAAAGGAGCAACCCATATCCCTGGTTCATATCCATGTTTTCTTATTGTCTGAAAGGCAGCTTCAATTCCACCGGGCCATTTTTCATTTGGTATCAGCCAGTCTCCTCTTTCGCAATAACCATCATCGATCTGTATTGCCATTATCGGAATCGCAGGCTTCATCAGAGCAAGATTCTTTAGAAAATCATCCAGTATCTCTTTGCTGAAATCAGATTCGAACTCATACCATGAACACCAGTGGTAGCTTTGAGGCTTTGTAAGTTTGACCTTATTATATTCAGCAACAGTTAAGGCAAAACCCTGTAAAGTTTGGAAGATATCAGTTCCGGCGAATAAATGAATCGCGGGGAGATCCATATAGCCGTTTTTCAGGCTGATATTTTCCATTGAAAATCCTGTTTCAAGATAAATCGAATTTGTGTCAAGATGTCTGTCAATCAGTCCATATCTGTATTGTCTGTTATACAATGTACTTCTATTCAAGAAGTTAGAATGATCATAAGCACCCAGCACAATGGATGTATCTTCAGAAACCAATCCAGTTGCAAGATAGCTATCGTGAGACCAGACATCTTCCTTCAGATAATCCCTTTCAAGTCTTATCTCAGGATTTCGAAAAGGAAAAATCCCGCTGGGCCCTGCAAAACCAAGACCCTGTTTAAAAAAGCTATCTGCGCCCTGAATTTCCCCTCCTGCCAGAGGATAAATCCAGTGAGGAGCTGCGTCTCCGTAAAACCGGCTTTCCAACATGAGTGAATTTTCAACTGATCTGAAAGTCAGGATCAGTCTTTCATTTTTAAGAACATATTCGATCTTTATCTCATCACCAGTTTTATCTATATTGACCTCTTCCGGAGTGATTTGTCGGCCATCAATAGCTGGATAACAATTTAATATTTTAACACTTGCAGTTTCAATGCTAAACCGGCCGTCATCTGAAATAATCCATTGTTGATCAATCTTATCAGAAGAAGTAATATTTCTATTGTCAGCTAAATAATGCGATTTTATTAATTCACCTCCGGTAACTGTCAGCATAAATGTACCGGAAACAGTAGTGTGAATAAAATCTCTTCTCTTCATATTGTATCACTCTGGTTTTTTAAAAAACATTCCCGAACCAATGTAATTCTCCTGTGAACCCCATGCAGGATTCCACCAGATAATTGTCCTTGAGCTATTTTCATCGTAATCAGCGAACGCAATATTTATACGGAAGTTTTCCCAGTCAGGAC
>CAZEKO010000351.1:0-2382 GCA_964512775.1 uncultured Bacteroides sp.
AATATGAGCCTTTTTTAAGAAAATGGATACTTGAAGATAACAAACACTGGAAGAGCAATGTATATGGACAATGCAAATCCTGGCTTGACGGAGGTTTGGAACCACGCGCAGTAACCCGCGACCTTGACTGGGGAATCCCGGTTCCAATTGACGGAGTCAAAGGAAAAGTTCTTTATGTCTGGTTTGATGCTCCTATTGGATATATTTCAGCCACTAAAGATCTTACAAAAAACTGGCAGCTTTACTGGAAAGATCCTGAAACAAAAATGGTTCATTTTATCGGGAAAGATAATATCGTTTTTCATTGTATTATTTTCCCGGCCATGTTGAAGGCAGAAGGGACATATATCCTCCCTGATAATGTCCCGGCAAATGAATTCCTGAATCTTGAAGGTGATAAGATTTCAACTTCCAGGAACTGGGCAGTCTGGCTTCATGAGTACCTGGATGAATTCAGTGATAAACAGGATGTTTTACGATATGTACTTTGTGCGGCCGCTCCGGAAACCAAGGATAACGATTTCACCTGGAAAGATTTCCAGGCCAGGAATAACAATGAACTTGTTGCCATACTGGGGAATTTTGTTCATCGCAGCCTTGTTTTAACACATAAATATTTTGACGGACGGGTACCAATGTTGAAAAATCCTGATCCATATGACAATGAAGTTCTCGGAGAAATGGTTAATATCAGGAAACAGGTTGAATCCAACCTGGATAATTTCCGTTTCAGGGAAGCCCTGAAAGAAGCCATGAATCTTGCCCGGCTTGGTAACAAGTATCTTGCTGACAGGGAACCATGGATCCTTATCAGGACTGATAAAGAAAAAACAGCTAATATCCTGAATGTGGCATTGCAGATCTCTGCAAATTTATCGGCACTTATCGAACCATTCCTCCCCGATACCTCTAAAAAGCTTAAAGGATACCTGAACATGGATACTCTTAAATGGTCTGAGATCGGCAATACAAAAGTTCTTGAACCGGGCCATGAACTAAGGGAACCTAAACTCCTTTTTGAAAAAATTGAAGATGCTGTGATCCAAAAACAACTTGACAAGCTGGAAAGGATTAAAAAAATGAATGAAAGTGCTGCTGCCGGTCTTGAACCGGCAAAAAACCAGGTCACTTATGAGGAATTCAACAAAATGGATATCCGCATAGGGAAAATCCTTTCTGCTGAAAAAGTTCCCAAAACTGATAAACTTCTTAAATTAACAATTGATACAGGACTGGATAACAGGACTATCGTTTCTGGCATAGCTGAATTTTTTAAACCTGAAGATCTGCCGGGCAAACAAGTGTGCGTACTTGCAAATCTAGCTCCTCGGAATATTAAGGGAATAGAATCACGCGGCATGATTCTTCTTGCTGAAGAGCCTGATGGAAAACTTGTTTTTGTTATACCTGAGGAAGGAACAAAACTGGGATCAACGGTAAAATAATCATCTCAGTCTTTTAACAGCCAGGCAGAATCCAGACCGGGTAATTCCCTGATTTCAGATAATGCCATGCTGGCATCCTGCATATTCGGATAACTTCCTGCTGAAACCCTGAAATATTCGCTCCCCGAACTGAGTATTCTGGTGACGAATCCCTGATCCTCTAATTTCTTCATTAAGTTCCTGGCATTTCCAAATTCCCGGAAGCTGCCAGCAATAATATGAAATTCGGCTGGCTTAATTTCAATTTTATATGAGTCGGATTTGGCTTCCTGAATATTTTCAGTTACAGTATTTCCAATCTCCGGTAATGAGGTCGTATAAGAGTCATTATTAGCCCTGAATAATCTCAAGTCCGAATAATTCAAAAAACCTGTTTTGATAGGTACAAGGATTACTGCTGCAAGTAAAGATGCCGCAACTCCTGCATAAACAAGTCTCCGGATTGTTCTTCCAGGTCGTGTCCCCAAATCTTTCTGTGAAGTATATACCTGTGATTTTGCAACTTTTTCAGCATGTGCATATAATTCTTTGAAATGAACATTATGCAAGCTGTATGATTCAATGAGAAAATTCATCCCGGGTTCTGCCTGGAATTGAAGCTTTTTCTCCTTATCCATAAAGAAAAAACCCAATTCATCAATAATAAATTTAATTCCCGAATCTGTGCTTTTCAAGATTTTTTCAGTGTACCCCTGAACCAGTTTCTCAACATCCTTATAACCCATACCTGTCTTGCCGGAAATATGCCCGATCAACAATCCATCATTATGATAAATGTTCCTGTTAAAAAGAATCGATTTTGATGGAGGGGAAATTATTTTCAGCATTTCATTGATCTCAGCTGATTTGTAATTAGCAACAAAACCTCCAAGACCAGGCAATATTACACAGTCATGAAGTATCAGAAGTTCCTTTATATATTTCCCGATATCCATAG
>CAZEKO010000352.1:0-2376 GCA_964512775.1 uncultured Bacteroides sp.
TTTTATGATATCATTTATGATTCCATCCGTTCTCATGTGGATACAGAATTTTATCTTAAGCGAATAAAGCAGACAAAAGGACCTGTGCTGGAAACAGGTTGCGGAACCGGACGATTTTTTTGTCAGGCAATAAAACAGGGGGCGGATATATATGGAATTGATATCAGTAAAAGCATGGTAGATGTCCTGTTAAGGAAAACTGAACCAGAATATCATAAAAGAATAAGCATACAGGGAGCGGCAAATTTCCAGTTCCCTTTTAAGTTTGATCTGATTATTGCACCTTTCAGGGTTTATTCACATCTTCTCACAGTTGAAGATCAGCTGTCTGCGTTAAACAATGCCTGGGATCATCTTAATGAAAATGGGCGGTTGATTTTTGATCTTTACGTGCCGAATCCGGCTATGATAGCTTCCGGGTTAAGTAACACGGTCGATTTTGAAGGGGAATATGAACCGGGGAAAAAATTTTCAAGAACAGTAGATATGAAAGCAGATATTGTAAACCAGATCAGTGACATTACCATGACATTTAAATGGGACCAGGATGGCAGAGAAAGAGTGGAGAAATGGAATTTTAAATTCAGATTTTATTTCCGTTTTGAGATTGAACATTTGATAAAACGCTCAAAGCTTACCCTTGAAAAAATATACGGGGATTTTACGGAAGGAGATTTAAACGAAGATTCAAAAGAATTCATCGTTATCTGCAGGAAATAATTTTCCGCTTCCTATCTCATCGTTTTTTTCAGTATACCCATTACACCTCTGATGAAGGTGGCACTGGTCAGGACTTTCACTACAGGGCTTATTGTACTTCTCCTGCTTCTGCTGTATGTGGTGCGTGGAGAGGTTTTTGAAGGACGTCTTGATTCCATCTCCCATTCTTTTCTGGCTGCCTCCTGTGTCTTTTCCTTCTCTATGGATTCAACTTTCTTGCTTAAGAGTTCATAAGCACTTTCGCGGTCAATAGTCTTGTTGTATTTATTTACCAGCTCTGATGAATTGTTAATTGCTGCTATTTCTTCTGGTGATAAAATATCCATTCTGCTCATTGGGGCTCGCACCATGGTAGCCGCAAGAGGTGTGGGTATCCCTTTTTCGTTCAATGCTGTCACCAGCGCTTCGCCGGTTCCAAGCGAAGTGAGTACCACATCTGTCTTGTAATAATCTGACAGAGGAAAATTCTCAGCTGTCAGTTTAATGGCTTTCCGGTCTATTGCAGTAAAGGCTCTCAGAGCATGTTGTACTTTCAGGCCAAGCTGGGCCAAAACACTATTAGGTACATCCATCGGATTCTGCGTTACAAAGAATACACCGATTCCTTTGGAACGGATCAGTTTAATAATAGTTTCGATCTGCTCAAGCAGAGCTTTACTTGCCTGGTTGAATATCAGATGCGCTTCATCAATGAAAATAACCAACTCAGGTTTATCGGCATCACCCTTTTCAGGCATCTGGTTGAAAACCTCGGCTAACAAGCAAAGCATAAAAGTTGAAAAAAGTTTTGGCTTATCCTGGATATCAGTCAGCCTGATTATATTAATATATCCATTGCCATTTTTATCAACTCTCATCAGGTCATTAATATCGAAAGAAAGTTCCCCGAAAAAGAGTTCGGCATCCTGTTGTTCAAGCTCAACGATCTTGCGAAGGATTATTCCTGTTGAAGAAGTGGAAATTTTTCCATATTCACGTTCCATCTCTTCCTTGCCTTCCTCTGTGACATACTGTATAACTTTCTTCATGTCTTTCAGATCGAGAAGTGCCATTTGATTATCATCGCAGTATTTAAATATTATTGACAGGATACCTGCCTGGGTATCGTTCAGGTCAAGAATACGGGAAAATAACACAGGTCCAAATTCAGACACAGTGGCTCGCATACGAACACCATCCTGCTGTGAAAGAGACATTAATTCGACAGGAAATCCTTTCACTGAATAAGGCAAATTAATTTTGGCATGTCTTTCAGTAATGAAAGGTTTCTCCTCTCCCGGTTTTGCAATACCACTCAGATCTCCTTTGATATCCATAACCAGGACAGGTACACCTTTTTCAGAAAGTTGTTCCGAAATAACCTGAAGGGTCTTGGTCTTTCCTGTGCCCGTTGCCCCGGCTATAAGCCCATGCCGGTTCATGGTTTTAAGAGGCACTTTAATGTGGGTATCTGCAATTGCCTCACCATCCAGCATAGCTCCGCCAAGAATCAGATGATCTCCTATACAGGTATAACCATCAGTGATATGTTTAGAAAACTCTTCTTTTTTACTCATGGTTAAAATATAAGTTTTTTCCTTGATTTTAGCTTTAATGGATTAATCTCGAAGGCGGTTGTTATAATATCAATCTTTTTAAGTTTATTAACCAATTGGG
>CAZEKO010000353.1:0-2374 GCA_964512775.1 uncultured Bacteroides sp.
GGTGGCGGAAGGGGATAATAATGTAAACAAATAATCTCTTTCTTTTTCCCCGGGTTTACAGGAAAAAGCCAATAAAAGTACAAGCAAAATGAGCGCTGAGTTTTTCATAAGAATGCTTCAGTTGAATTTTAATTTACAGATTCGATTCCCAGATAAATCTCAGCCTTCCACTCCAGCTCATTACCACCGGAATGTGGATCATTAAGATAAACTTCAATCAGTTTATGATTACTCCGGTATCCCAGCTTTTTCGCTTCTTCAGCTAAATTGTACCAGGTAATATCTGTAATACTGTAGTTTCCGTAGAAATCGGTTTTTATTGCATCCATGCCTTCAACCGTTATAAACTTAATTTTAGGATGTTCCGGAACAGCATCAGTCTGGGTAATTGGAAAGCAAAAATCAAAGCTGATAGAATCTTTAAATTCATTCCAATCATGAACAACCACGAAAGGATTGCCGTCCAATTCAAAATTATTTTGCCTGACAAATTGATTCAATTCTATAACATTTGACATCATAGCCTTTGCTTTACCTCTTGGTGTGCTTTTTAAGTTAATGCAAACACAGGATTTTTTCTCAAATTGATCATAACCAGTAAATTCAAAATGAAACGTTTTCAACATTAACTCCAACCTTGTTTTAATGTCAAGCAGATTGCCCCTGACACTGTTTTTAAAAGGAGTATTTATGAACGGCACTGTTAAACGGTTATAAAGCTTTCGGTCAGGATCAGAGACATAAGCCCTGACCAGGGTAATTGAATCATTTAACTTTTTGAATTCCCAGTTGAAAATCAAAGTTGTATCATTTAGCAATACTTTTTTTGAAACATTCTTGACCGGGGTTTTGCTCGTGATTTCAATTTTTGAGCTTACCTGTTTTCGATTCCAGATATCCCAATTAAGAATGTTAAAATAAGCAATATCAGGAGTGGTTTTCACTGTAAAATGAGCCTGGTAATCACAGGGTCTGGTAAGAAGGTACGCAATACCTCCAATCAGGGCTAAAAGAATGATTAAAGCGATAGAAACAAATATCTTTTTCACAAGTAAATATCCTTTTAAATGAATGCAGGAAAGAAAGAAACTCTGGTTGGTTTCATGATTTTTAATTCATTTAGTTTTTGATTTTATACCATAACAAATAATCATTATTTGGTGCAGCCAGCAAATAGTTTTCATTATCAACTGTTATTCTGGTTATTCTTCTGATTTCTTTCTGGCTGAAATTTATTCCGGTTTCCAATCCATCCAGAATCCTGCCGTCACCTGAAAGTATGGTTCCCGTGTTCGACACAAACCGCTCATGGTACGGAGTTACGCCAAGAAAATTAGGAGCGATAAGAATATCCTCTTTCCCATCAGCATTTAAATCATCTACTAAAAAACGATTGATCGGAGAGATTTGAAATTCGTCTTCAAGCGGAACAAAACTGAAGGTTTCCCCATTGTTACTCAGGTATCCTGAAGCCAGAGTGTTTACTTCCAATAACGATGCTTTTGCCAGAGCCTGTTTTCCAAAAACCTGTTCCATGGTTTTACCTGCAAAATCACGATAATAGAGGAATCGTTTTCTGGTCATATCTTCCAGTTGGCTGTCAATTTCATCTTTTGAATTAACTGGATAATATTTCCCCTTTTTTTCCAATGCAATGAGCGTTTCTATCTGGCCATTTCCATCGAAATCGTCAACATACATTTTTAAAGGAAACTCTTGAGAAGCATGAAATTTACTGTTTAAACCCCAGTTGCCCAGCAAATAATCGATATTCCCATCCTTATTTATATCGGCAGGTTGAACGGTTCTCCATAATCCTTTAATACTTTCAGGAAGATATTTTTCAGTGACATTGGTAAAGGTTCCATTTTCGTTGCTAAAAAACTGAGGAGACATCCATTCACCAACCAGAATCAGATCGATAATTTGATCCCCGCTAAAGTCATCCCACACAGCATCGGTCACCATCCCGACATTTTTTAATGCCGGTTGGTCGCTTAGTGAGAAATTACCCTGCCCGTCATTTTCTAAAAGATAGGAATTTGGAATTTCTCCAAAACGATAAGCGACAGCTCGTCCGGCAACAAAAACATCGATATCACCATCACTGTCATAATCAGCCATTCGTGCAACAGAACCGTTTTCAAAATAATCCGGGACAGCCTGTTCGTTTTTTGTAAAATTGCCTTTTCCATCGTTAAAATAAATACGGTCTTTCAGCTCCGGCCTTTGATTGTAGAATTCACCACCGGCTGATACCACAAACAGGTCAAGGTCGCCATCCCCGTCAAGGTCATTAAAATGTGCGTCAACATCTTCCATAATCCTGTCGGCAATAAAATCAGGTGTTTCCATTAAAGAGAATCCTTCTTTG
>CAZEKO010000354.1:0-2366 GCA_964512775.1 uncultured Bacteroides sp.
TATTCGTACCTCAGTGACTCAGTTGGATTTTTTGATGCAGCTGAATAAACCTTCCACCCCATCGTTATGACCGCCACAGCAAAAATCAATAAAATTGGAACCATAAAGGTAAAAACTGTAACATCAGTGAAAACATCCCAGATACTATCCATCATCTGCTTTGAAAGGTAATAACCTGACAGACTGCCTCCGATACATGCAATAATCAGAATAATGACGTATTCCCTGTTCAGGATACTGATAATCCGGGGGATGGTGGCACCCATCACTTTCCTGATACCTACCTCCTTCGTCCTGCGGATGATACTGAGGGAGACAAGCGTATATAATCCGATTGCAGATAAAATAGTAGCAATAAATGCAAGGAAAATGTAAATGTTCTTAATATTTCGATTTATATCTCTCCCTTCATTCATAAGGTCATCCTGAAAAAAACCTTCATAAGGATAGTTAGGAACCAGTTCTTTCCATTGTTCCTCCAGGAATTGATTTACTTCCTGAAGGTTTTCTTCAGATGCCCTTACAGCCAGGGTTCGCATTCTTTCGTTATCGCCACGGCGTAATATCATCGGTTCAATTTTTGACCATACGCCATAGAGATAAATATTCTCCATGACACCGACAATATTGAGAGGAACTGTATCGTCCATCATAACACGCTGGCCTACAGGATTTTGTATTCCAAACTCTTCAGCAAATTTTTTACTGATAATGATTGAATTTTCTTTGTCTGTTAATGCCAGTTCAACAGGGAACTCCCTTCCATCTGTCAGTTTTAGTCCCATAGTTGTAAAGTAATCATCCCCGATATCCAGAATCTGAACCTCGTACCTTATATTCTGATATTCCACCGACCTGTTAAAACTTGAACGCCCTATGTGTTCTTCGGATTCACCTACACTTTCTATCTTCGGATTAGTCCTTACAGCATCCCGGAAAGCAATAAAATGGGAATGGTTTCTTATTGGAACAGCAATAATATTGTCTTTATCATAACCCAGATAAATATTTTCCTGAAAACGTGCATTCCGTGAAAAAATGATCCCTGACACCAGTGCAAGAACAGATATTATGAACTGTAGGGTCAGGAGGATTTTCGATAGAATATTCCTGCTGCCAATTTTAAGTTTATCCTGGAATATATATACCGGATTGAACCTGCTTATATAAAATGAAGGATAGGTACCTGCAAGAAATGTGGTTAGGATTAAGAGCAGGAACAGGTAAACCCATAGTTCTGGATATTCCCTGAAACTCAGGGTAATATCCAGATATTCCCACATACTGGAATACAATGAAACCAGGTACTTGCCAAAAAAAACTGCAAGTATGATTGATAAAAAGCTTAGTAAAAAGTATTCACCCATAAACTGCAGTATAACCTGTATTCTTTTACTGCCGGCAACTTTTCTGACTCCAATCTCTTTCAGTCTTCTGCTTGAGAATGCAATAGCAGTATTCATAAAATTGAAGCAGGCAATAAGCAGGATAAAAATTGCCATGATGGGAGGTGCTGTGACAGCTGCAGGATGAAAACTTGGTCTGAACCAATTGCCCCAGATGCCCCAGGCCATATGGGCCATTTTTGTTAATGGAACAAGACGAAACTTTTCTATCTGAAAATCTTCCCTGGCATCATTTTGAACAGGAATATATTGCCGTAATAGTTCTTCTACTGTTGAAGCCTGGGAAGGATCGGATAGAAAAAGGAAAGTGCCGGCAGTCAATGTTTTCCAGTCATACTCATTGACTTTCCACATTTCAATGTAATTATCAATAGAAGTTATAGCCTGGAATACAAAACTTGAATTCAGTGGTAATTTTTCAAAGACTCCCCCTACCAGAAAAGTACGTTCTTCTTCTGAATCAGCAAAAACAGAAATGATTTTCCCGACCGGATCTTCATCACCAAAGTATATATCTGCCATTTCTTCATCCAATAAAATGCTATTCTTATTACTAATTAAAGAGGATGAACCTGATATCATTTTAATTGTAAAAACTTTGAAGAAGGCAGTGTCACACCACGCAATTCTTTTGCTGAAATTCTTTTCTCCTACTTTTACCGGAGAATTTGACATTTGCACACGGACTACTTCTTCTACACTACTGATGTCATTTATAACCAAAGGTCCGAGTGAAAAAGGTGTAATTCCATACCACTGCTTCCTTTCCTGGATAGGCCTTTCAGACTCGACCTTGAAAATATTTTTTCTGTTTTCATGATATTTATCAAAGTCAGCGTCAAATTTATTATTCAGGTAGGCAACGATACAAACCGCAAGCGCCAGTCCCAGGCCAATAATATTGATCAGGACAAAAAAGATATTCCTGGAAAGGTTACGGAACGTAATAATCAGGTAATT
>CAZEKO010000355.1:0-2362 GCA_964512775.1 uncultured Bacteroides sp.
TATATTCCAATACCTGACAGCATTGTTCCCAGAACGGTGGAAAACAATCCCGGGATAATTCCCAGCCAGTAGGCATCGGGAGTGACTTGTGCACGGAAAATTGCCGGAAGCATCATTGATGCATTCTGCATAATATTACCCAGATTCACACCTTTTTCTTGCAGAAGGTATGAAAATGAAAGTCCAACTGCGGTACCGATTAAAGAACCGGCAATGCCAATAAGAATTGATTCTGATATCATTGACCGGTATATATGCCCCTTATTTTCGCCCATTGCCAGACGCAAACCAACCTCTCCGTAACGTCTGAGTCCGCCGATAAGACCTGCATTCCATAGAACGATTGACATGACTAATATGAAAACAAATGCAAGGATGCCTTTCATAGAATCAGCATAATCCAGGAATTCAGCCATAACAAATTGTTCCTTCAGAGTAGTCATAATTGGAGAAAATTCATCGTCAGGATTTGAATATTTATCGTTAAAAGATTTAGACATGTTGACAGCCAGGTTGTCGTCGTATATACCATTTTCAAAATATCCAAGGATCTCACCACAGGCATCCTGCATATCCAGGGCTATCTGTGCATCAGAAAGATCCATAATCATAGCGCTTCTGTCGAGCAATGCAGTGCCGAAGTGAACAGTGCCTGCAACGTTAACATTATAGAAAGACATACTTCCGAACATAGTTGAGGCCATTATGGTAACTACCTGATCCGGTCCAATGTTAAGTTTTTTTGCAAATTCATTGCTGATCAGGACCTCCCCTGGTTTTTCAGGCAAACGTCCCTGTGCCAGGGCTTCATTAATTCTCAAGCGGGAAATTTCATCGGAATTTGGCGACAGCAGTTTAACACAAATGGCCACAACGGGTCCCTGGGAACGCGTCTCACCCTTCTCATCCGGAACATCCAGCAAACCTCCAAACTGTATCCGTGGTACCCATTTTACATCAGGGTATTCATTTATCAGTGTGCTGATCAGGCTACTGATATCAATGAGTGCCAGGTCATTTGGGCTTTGATCCTTGTTTTCAGAGTAAGCCCGTGTCATAACTTTAACATGCCCTGACTGAAATTTTGCTGTCATATCATACATATCACTAAAAATTCCGGTAATCCAACAGTATATCAACACTGTCAGTGCAACACCTGCAATAACGACTATGATTGGCAAAAGGCTTCGGTGCCTGTCCCGAATAAGTCCCTTAAATATGAATCGTATCATTGTAATTTCCCTTTTATGGCTTCTGTTGGGTTCATTTTAGCAATTTTCCTTGCCGGCAGATAACTTACAATTGTAGTTGTGATTAAAACGATGAGTATTGTAGCTACAATCAGGCCGATACTATATACAGGATAAATTGTATCTGCCATAGCGAGGCCGTAACTTCCCGAATCACCAGGTATTGCAAATCCTTTAATGGCTTGTAAGGATAGTAATGGAATTCCGTACACCGCTCCCAGCAATGCTGCCAGTACGGCATGCATGGCTCCTTCAATAGTAAATAATCTTACCACCTGCCCCCGGGTCATACCCATAGCCATATATGTTCCTATTTCTCTTTGCCTTCTGAAAATCGAAAGGACCTGTGTATCAAAAACAGCCAGCATGGCTAAAAGCATCAGGAAAATATACAAAATTGATCCGCCCTTGGATTTTGTAGCGATTATATCTTCAATTTCCTTCATCAGGATATCCAGTCCGGTAAAATTCCAACCGTCAATTGTTTCAGAAGTGTAATTGTTTCCACACACCATAATGGTTGCTTCACCTTGCATTTGTTTCATTTCCTGTAACCTTTCAAGAGGGATCCAGAGCTGTCCGGCATCGACAGATGGAACAAAAGTCTTAAAAATACCAACAATCCTGGCTTCAGCTGCATCAAATGTTCCATTCACATCACGCCAGCGGACTGTGACATAATCACCTTCTTCAAGTTTGTTGGTTTTGGCCATAACGGTTCCAATAATGGCAGGAATCTCTTCCATTTCAATGGCAAGTTTTTCAGTGGGCAGTTCGAGAATAGTCTGTCCGGGATCAATACCTTTTAACAATGCACCCTGAATTCTTCCTTCAGGATATATAGATGCCTGGGAAATCAAAATCGGCGTTATCAGTCCTTTATTGATATCATCCTTCACTTCTGCAGGTATTTTATCATGACTATCATTCAGGGTAAAGGGATCATAAGGATCATAATTCTTTTGCCAGTACTGGCCTGTTCCTGTTTCCCAGTTGATCATATCCCTCTTAGCCTGCCTGTTCCATCCATCTAATAGTCCATAAAACCATATTATCAGGATATATACCAGTGACAGAACAAACACATTCAGCCAGGTTCGCAATCCTGCACC
>CAZEKO010000356.1:0-2354 GCA_964512775.1 uncultured Bacteroides sp.
GCAAACAAACTTAAATCAGCATTTTTAGCCAACATGTCTCATGAGATCCGGACCCCGATGAATGCCTTGCTCGGATTTTCAAGTCTGCTGACAGATCCGGGAATTACAGATGAAAAAAGAAACGAATTTATCCCCCGTATCAGAGAAAGTGGCGACAGATTATTACATCTGATAGACGATATAATTGACAGTTCAAAGATCGAAGCCGGACAATTAGGGATAAAAGAGGCAGAATCTTCTGTAAATAAAATACTTACCGAATTATGTTCTTTTTTTGAAGAGCAAAAACATAAAAAAGGAAAGGAAAATATTGAAATCCGCCTGAACAAGGCAATTTCGGGAGAAGATTTTAAGATTCTCACAGATCCTTACAGGTTAAAACAGGTACTCTCAAATCTCCTTGATAATGCATTGAAGTATACTGATTCCGGCTACATTGAAACCGGTTATACCGTAGAAGGCAGCCAGATGTTACGGTTTTATGTTAAAGATACAGGAATAGGTTTCCCTGAAAATAAAAAGGATTTCATTTTTGAGAGATTCCATAAAATTGAAGACCAGAAGGTTAAACTTTATGAAGGAGCCGGGTTAGGACTTGCGATTTCAAAAAACCTGGTAAAGTTGCTGGGGGGAGAAATGTGGGCCGAATCAGAATTAGGTAAGGGATCTACATTTTACTTTACCCTGCCATATAAACCGGTTCATGCTGTTCAGGAAGATATTGATGTAAAGGATAAAATCACTAAAGATATTTCCGGCAGGACTATTTATTTATGGAAGGATAAAGTCATCCTTATTGCTGAGGACGATGAGAATAATTATTCATTTATTAAAGAGGTCTTAACCAATACCTGTGTTCAGCTTATCCGGGCAAAAAATGGACAGGAAGCTGTTGAAATATGCAGGTCGCATAAAAATATTGATCTTGTTCTGATGGATGTTAAAATGCCATTGATGGATGGATATACCGCAACGAAGTCCATTAAAAGTCTAAGGAAAAATCTTCCGGTAATCGCACTTACTGCCTATGCAGGTGAGATAGAAAAGGAAGATAGCATAAAAGCCGGGTGTGATGATTATTTATCCAAACCGGTTAAGCCTGTTGATCTCCTGGCACTGATCAATAAATATTTTTAACCTGTAAAAACATGGTTCCAAAAATACGAAAAATAGTAGCAATTGCTGAGGACAGCCTGACACAGGCTGAAGAACTGAAATATATCCTTGAAAAAAACGGGTATAAAGTCCTTCATGGCCTGAATGGTCAGGAAGTTATGAAACTGGTCAGGAAAGATCGCCCGTTACTGATTATAGCCGATATACTTATGCCTGTAATGGATGGATATGAGTTGTGCAGACGGATTAAGACTGATGATGATTTAAGCAAAGTTCCCGTTATCCTTCTGACTTCTCTTACTCACACCCAAGATGTTCTGAAAGGATTGGAGTGCGGCGCTGACAGTTACGTGATGAAGCCATTCAATGAGAAGCATCTGATGTCGCGCATTTATTCTGTTCTCAACAGCAAACCTGCTGAGGATGATGAAAGAATGGAACAGGAAAATATTGATGTATTGTTTGAAGGTAAAAAATACCTGGTTAACTCAACACGTTTTCAGATCCTTAATATGTTACTCTCGACCTATGATGGAGCCGTTCAAAAAACCCGGAAGCTAATAGAAACCCAGGCTAAGCTGAGCAATCTGAGAGCTACCCTGGAAAAGAAGGTTGAAGAAAAAACTGCAGACCTTCAAATGAAAATAACTGAGCGCGGACAAATTGAAATTGCTATAAAGGCATCCGAAAGAAAATATCGTAACCTGGTTGAAAATGCACTGGTCGGAGTATTTAGTTCCAACCTCAAAGGTCAATTCCAGTTTGTTAATGAGGCATTTTGTGCTATCCTTCAATATGATTCTGCAGCGAAACTGATTTCACAGTCATTACAATCTTTATTTAAATCTTTCAATGATTACAAAGCGTTTCTCGAAGAATTAAGGAAAAATAATCAGGTTAAAAATTACGAATTAGAGCTGGTTTCATCACCGGGCCATACCAGATGGGTTATTGTTAATGTGCTGCTGAAAGGGGAATATTTATCGGGAATGATCCTGGATATTACCGAACGGAAGAAATCAGAGATGAAAGAAATAGAAAACCAGGAAGAGTTAAGAATAGCTAAAGAAAAAGCAGAAGAATCTGACAGGTTAAAATCGGCTTTTCTGGCAAACATGTCTCATGAAATAAGAACGCCGATGAATACAATCCTCGGCTTCTCCAGTTTACTGACCGATCCAAATATTTCAGATGAAAACAGGAAAAATTTTACAAACCGGATCTCAGAAAACTGTTAT
>CAZEKO010000357.1:0-1174 GCA_964512775.1 uncultured Bacteroides sp.
AAAAGTACCAATCTCTGAGTACTTTCCGTTTCGCGGATTATACCACCAGGCTTTCACCTGTTCAGCCTGCAACTTATTCACCCTGATCTTTACACTGATATTTGCCGGCAGGTACACCAATGCATAACCATTACCCCTCATTGCTACTATATGTGATCCTCCTTCACCGTTCTCCGAAAGTATCAGAGAATGGTCTGGCACACGCCCCTCCACAGGTCTTGATTCGAGCAATAACCGCAAATGGATCATATCCCATGCACCAGGAAGGTCAATTGCATCGTACCAGTATTTCCGGGCGGAAGTAACAGGATCCCTTCCTTTTTCATAAAACTGCCATACCGGATGACAACCGTATGTAATTCCATGGCCGCCTGCAAACACACCCCAGTATGATGACCGTCGCACATCCCAGTCATCGAACCATCCATTTTCAGGATTCCAGTTTATGGCATGATCCTCATAATTGGGCTCTCCATCCATGCAGGGCTTTACAGGCATCAGGTTATAGTCTGCGTTAACTTCCCGGTAATTGGGTATATACCTGTCACTATGCCCTGATTGTAACATATTAAAATCCAGCCATTCAGCATTGTGGAAACAATAGGAAGAAGAAATGCCTCCATGCGGATGGAACGTCATAAGATGGTTCGCATCTACTGATTTAATTCCTTTTCCCAGGGCATCAAAAACCGGGTAATTATTATCTCCGCACCACCGGTCTCCACCATTGATCCATATTATATTGGGATCATCTTTATAGCGCCTGCCAATCCATTGTCCGTATGCATAAGCATTTTCAGAATTAAATATTACCGGTCCCCTGCCCCATTGAGGATCCACCTTATCTCCCCATGTAGGAAGCATTCCGATAAAGAGACCTTTCTTTGCTGCCAGTTTTACTATATAATCCACATGCTGAAAATATTTTTCATTAGGCTTCAGGGGATCATTATCCACCAGAGGCTTTTCACCATAGGCATTGGGAGCGTCCAATCCATCGAATTCTGCCAGCACCACTGCCTGGATCACCGTGAAACCCTGTTCACGCCTTTTTTCAAGATACTTTTCAGCATCTTCACGATTCAGCCTGTGAAACAGCTCCCATCCGGTATCTCCTATATACAGGAAATCGGAACCATCCTCAAACTGCAGGTAACGTCCATTCGCAGATACT
>CAZEKO010000357.1:1274-2353 GCA_964512775.1 uncultured Bacteroides sp.
GTAAAATAATATATGGCATCCTTCGGAAGAGTTTTTAAAACCGGAATGGGATCTTTATCGCTTACCGTCCCGAAAATAAAATGCAGCTTTTTGTGCGGTGTCCGCTTGATCTGCCTGACTACTTCAATAAGTCCTTCTCTGTTATGACCCGTGTCACAAATTATAAGAGGATTAGTACCCAGTATCTCCCACCTGCCTCTCAACCCGGTAAGTCTTTTCACATTTCTGCAACCCGCATAAATTGATTCATCAGGCACCTTAAATCCCTCTTCCTTTAATACATCAATAGTTCTCAGGACAGTCGCAATATTCTTCTTCTGGTAATTACCCTTCAGGTCAGTCACTAACCGGTCAAACTGGAGTTCGTCTTTTAAATATATCTGGAATGACTGACTTTTTATCGTTCCCGGTTCAATCTCTTCAACTCTGTACCACTGGTCGGCTATATAGAGAGTGGCTTCCATCTCGTTTGCTCTTTTCATAAAGACAGGAAATATCTCCTGAGTCTCCCCAATGACAACCGGGGTTCGGTATTTGATAATACCCGCCTTTTCACCGGCAATTTTCTTCAGAGAATTTCCCAGAAAATTTGTATGATCCAGCCCGATATTTGTGATTACCGAAACAACAGGTTCAATGATATTTGTTGAGTCCAGCCTGCCACCCAGTCCCGTCTCAATGACCGCAATTTCCACTTTTTCTTTCCTGAAACTTTCAAATGCCATTGCAACAGTCATCTCAAAAAAGGATGGTTCTAATTCCTCAATAAATGCCTTATTATTTTTGACAAAATCCATCACATCATGTTTAGCTATGCATTTCCCATTAATCCTGATCCGCTCCCTGAAATCTTTCATATGGGGTGAAGTATACAGACCTGTCCTGTATCCAGCTTCCTGAAGGATAGCCGCCAGCATATGGCAAACAGAACCTTTTCCATTTGTTCCGGCAACATGAATACTCTTGAAATGTGTGTGAGGATGACCGAAATATTCATCCAGCGCAAGTGTATTATCCAGGTTTGCTTTATACGCCGCCACTCCAATTCTTTGGAACATTGGGAGTGCGTTGAAGAGGAA
>CAZEKO010000358.1:0-2352 GCA_964512775.1 uncultured Bacteroides sp.
CCATCCCTTGCAATATAATCGTCAATCTTTTCAGGGTCAATTATTCCCTTATTTCTCAGGACAATAAGTAGCTGCTTCTTAAAGAATGGGATTTCCGATAATAATGGAACGGGCTCTTTCTTTTCAGGAGGAGAAAACATAAGTCGTTCAACAGGTCTGCCTTTCAGGAAATGTTCCTGAACAAGAAAAGGAATATCCTCCGGGGTTAAAAATCCATAGAAGATTCCATCGGGCTGAACCACCATAAGAGGTCCCTGTCCACAAAAGCCATTACACCCGGTTATAATAACAGATATCTCCTTTTCGAGTCCCTGCTTTTGTATTTCTTTTTCAAGAGCCTCGGAAATTCTGAATGCTCCGCCGGCAACACAGCCGGTTCCTGTACAGAGCATTAATTCTATTCTTCTTGCAGCCATATTTTAACCTCCTTTTTCTGAGCCAATGCCAATAGCATAATCTGTGACAATATTGCCACCGAGAATATGTTCTTTGAAAATCCTCCTTGCTTTATCCGGGGTCAGGTTACCATATTTAACTGATGGCGAATTAAGGAGTTCAACGGTAGCCATCGGTTCCATTGAGCAAAGACCTGCACAGCCCGACGTTGTAAGTATCACATCCTTTTCAGTTAAGATTTCAATTTCTCCGAGAAATGCAGAAACTATTTCTCTTGCACCTGCCGCTATGCCACATGTTCCCATATGAACTATTATCTTACTTTTATATTTCCCTTCTCTAAGGTAAATACCCTTTTGGGCTTCTTTTCTTTTTTCCCTTAATTCATCCAAGGTTAGTTGTGCCATAGTTATTCTATTGTTTTATATTTTTCAATAATTCCCGGGATATCCTTTGGAGTTAATTTACCAAAAACATTATCTCCAATCATTATAGCGGGCGCAAGACCGCAGCAACCAATACACCTCACTGATTTAACAGTGAATAACATGTCAGGAGTAGTTTCATTCTCTTTTATATTAAGGAGCTCGCTTAATCTTTCCATCAGCCGCCCGCTTCCTTTTACGTAGCAGGCTGTTCCCATACAAACATTTATTATATGTTTGCCTCTTGGAACAATGCTAAATGTACTGTAAAAGGTCGCGATCTTTAAGATATGAGATAACGGATACCCGACTTCCTGTGAGACATAATTTAAAACATTCTCGGGCAAATAGTTGAATTCTGAATTTATTTGTTGAAGGATTGTCATTAACGGACCCTTTCTATCCTTGTTTGTCCGGATTATTTCCGTAACTTGTTTCTTGTACTGTGGTTCAAGTTCCACTTTTGTTTTTTCAAGGGGCTGGACTTTATTTCTTGTCGGGCAGTTAGTTATACATGTTCCGCATCCGGTGCATTTTTCTTCGTCAATGTATCTGGGTTTTTTATTAAGGATTAATTTAAAATTTCCTGTCTCACCCTCTATTTTTTCAATATCCGATAATGTAATTATTTCAATATCTTTATGCCTTCCTATCTCAACCAGGCGTGGTGCCATAGTACACATTGCACAATCGTTAGTAGGGAAGGTTTTGTCCAGTTGAGCCATTACTCCCCCGATGGCTGGTTTATTTTCAACAAGATAAACTTTAAGCCCTGATTCAGCTAAATCTAAAGCAGCCTGCATACCGCTTATGCCGCCGCCTAAAACTGCTACTGCTCCTACTTTTTCAGCCATTTTATTTCACCTCCGTTGTAGATAATTTATTTAATTTTTGCTGTTGTAACCGGAATGCTTTTTCTTTAATCCTGTAAAAATAAATAGCAACCGGTCTGTATGCAAGATGTGCCCATTTTGAAAACGGCACTTCTATCATTAGCATTGGGATAGCAACCATCAGGTGAATTAAATACATGTAAAATCCAACTAATGGGGCGTTATTAATTCTGCAAATAAATATTGCAATCCCTGTGAGAGTTGTTAATAATAATAGTATAACAAAAGTCCAATCGGTAGTGTGAGAGTATTTACTTTTTTCAGTATCCTTTTTAATTCTTCTGAGTAAAAAGTAAATTGTCCCGAAAATAAGCACTATGGTTCCATAAAAACCTAATATTCTTTGTATATTCCACCATTGGTAAGTTTCGTCTTTACCCTGGAACCACGGTAAGAAAAAGACAATCATAAGGAATAATAAAGCATAACCGGACATAAGCAGGAAATGGGTTGCCCAGTAATTATACTTTCCGTCACGGAGCTGTTTAAAGAATACCTTAAATTCGAATACCTTAAACTCTTTTTTGCATTCAGAGAAACGCCATTGAAAGAGAAAATTAAAAACCATATTTCCTATCTCAGAGACATATAATTTAAGCGGTATTTTTAAACTTTTATCGCTTTTTAATGTTTTCAAA
>CAZEKO010000359.1:0-2342 GCA_964512775.1 uncultured Bacteroides sp.
GTAACTAATCAGTCTCATTCCTTAAAAACAAAATTAGTGCTGCTTATCAACTGATTATGAACAAAAATATAACAAATAAGACAGCTTTCACACTGCGAATCATAAAAATTGAAGTTATATTAACGGTTGTTAAAAATTGAGTTATAACAAGCTTGTGAAATATTTGTAAAATAGGATGTTATGGAAGAATTTTGACAAAAAATTTTTTGTCAAAATTACTTACATACGAAGAGTTAATCATTCTTGTAAGTCAATTACAACAGCGGGTAACAGAGTTAGAGAAACTATCCCCGACCCTGCAACTGCTTGAAAAGAAAAATGAGCAACTTGAAAAGAGAAATGAGCAACTCGAAAAAAAACATAACCTGCTTGAAGAAGAAAATAAATTACTCAAACGAGAAAATGCCATTTTGAAAGAAAAGCTAGAGAAATACGAAAATCCCAAAAACAGCAACAACAGTTCTGTCCCCCCGTCAAAAGATGAGAACAGGCCTTTCAAGAGCAAAAGTCTCAGAATGAAGACAGGCCGTAAGCCTGGTGGACAGCAAGGCCATGAAGGAATGACCTTAGAGATGGTATCCAATCCGGATGAAATCATAGATCATATCCCGGTTTATTGCACATGTTGTGGGAAAGACATCCAATCGGTACCAGTTGAATTTGTTGAACGACGGCAGGTTATTGACATTCCGACAATACAACCGGTAATCACTGAACACCGGATTTATAAGAAGATATGCACCTGTGGGCATATTACCATATCCTCCTTTCCCGGTGGAATACAGGCTCCAGTAAGTTATGGCCCAATGATTGAGAGTCTGACAGGTTATTTTCATAGCCGACAATACATACCGTTTTTAAGAATGCAGGAGTTGTTCCGTGATATATTTTCTGTGCCCATCAGTGAAGGTGGTATTCATTGTTTGCTTGACCGCCTTTCTGCCAAAGCGCTTCCCCTTTACCATAGAATCAGAGACATGGTAATGAATAGCCCGGTGGTTGGTACTGATGAGACCGGAGGAAGACTTAATGGTAAAAAGATCTGGGTATGGGCATGGCAGAATGACCGCTTGACTTGGTTGCATGGAACCAATAACAGGGGATACAAAACGATTGAAGATAACTTTCCTAAAGGATTTAAGGATGCTGTTCTTGTACACGATTGCTGGAAGAGTCATTTTCAGACAGATGTGCAGACACACCAGATTTGCACAGCTCACCTGTTGAGGGAGCTCAACTACCTTGATGAAAGATATAACCATTGTTGGTCTGACAGGTTCAGAAAACTTATTCTTGATGGCATTGAATTGAAGAAAAAATTAGATCCAGGAGACTATTATCGACCTGTCAGAGAGAGAACAGACCTGGAAAACAAACTGGAAGAACTACTTACATGCAGTTTGGATGAAAAACTCAAGGAACTTTTTTCTTTTCAAAAAAGAATGTTGAAGTACAAAGACTATATCCTCACCTTCCTTTATCATCCCAAAGTACCTCCTGATAATAACGGAAGTGAAAGGGCTATACGGAATGTTAAAGTTAAATTAAAAGTTTCCGGGCAGTTTAAATCATGGAAAGGTGTAGAAAACTTCCTTATCCTCAGAAGTATTACCGATACCGTATTGAAAAACAAGATGCATGTATTGAATGCTTTAAATCTTATCGCTAATTTTACCCTGACTGATTAGTTACAAATAAATAAATTTGGTTAACCACTTTTAACTGTGAGAATGCTCTTTTTTAAATACCAACTTTGATGTGGTCAATTTGCTCCGGCGAAAAGTGGTCAGATTGTCCGGCTTTTTCACTGAATTACATTTTAATAAATAGCAACTTGAGTTAATTAGAAAAAAATATATATATTTAGATTAGATATAATTAACTGAAGAGGATGTCCATGGAAATAATTAATAAGATTAAAATAACTTTAATTATAGCTATTCTGGTTATTTTAGGAACTGGTTGCCCGAACGACATTATCATTAAACTTGCGACCATTACAACAACTAACGTTTCCTCAATAACAAATTCTTCTGCAATAAGTGGCGGAATTATAACAAGTGACGGAGGATCAGCGATCATTTTTTGTGGTGTATGTTGGAACACCGCAGGCAGTCCAACAATTACAGACAGTATAACTACAGATGTCTTAGTATCAGGTACCTTTACCAGTTTACTAACAGGCTTAATGCCCAATACTCAATACTACGTCAGAGCTTATGCAACATCTAATGTTGGGACTTCCTATGGTAATGAAATATCATTTAGAACCTTAGCTACTCCAACACAATCTTCTTTACTTACTGGATTAGTGGGATATTGGGATCTTAATGAAGTTTCAG
>CAZEKO010000360.1:0-2315 GCA_964512775.1 uncultured Bacteroides sp.
TATAATCCTGAAGCATATAACATGACACGGCTCTCATAATATAAGCCCCGGTGTGCCCCTTTTCAATTTCAAGGACTTTATTGAAATCAGATTTGGCTCCCTCATAATTCTTAATATTGATTTTCCCGATTCCCCTGTTGAACCAGGCAGATGTAAAATCCGGTTTCAATTTGATAGCTCTGTCCAGGTAAATTATTGCAGAATCATATTGCTTTGTACCATTGATCATGAATGTTCCCATCGCAAAATATGCTTCCGGAAAGTCAGGAAAATCCCTTACCAGTTTTCTGGAAAGCATAATCCCTTTCTCATTATCTTCATCCAGCAGCTCATATGCCAAGCAAAAACGGCCATATCTTGAATCCGGAGCTTCCTGGTTGATCTTCTCAACCATAGCAGGATCTCCGCTACTTAGATAACTGTCCAAATATTTTTGAATTACTTCATCTTCAACCTGGGCAGATAAATGGTTGGTTATATAATGAAAAAAGAATATAAAGATTAAAAATGAATGGTATAGTCTTTTCATTTCATTGATATTTAAAACCTGGAACCAGGAACGGAGAACCCGGAACTGATTTAATTATTAAAACTAACTATTTATTTGTCATCTTAAAAATGAAATATTTCAAAAATATTTTAAAATTTCTTGTACTATGTATTGCATAGTATTATTTTTTTTATATATCTTTGCATTAACATATTTTATGTAATGTATAGTATATTTAAAAATACAGTACTGAAAAAGTTGAAATTCGTTCTCGCAGGACTTTTATTAATTACAATTCTATCGGGAAATGCCGGGGTAAAGGATGATGGACGGTTTATTGTACAAACACCTGAAAACATTCAATCCGGGAACACTGATAAGATTTCAGATAAAGTATCTGAAACATTAACCGATACCATCAATCATTACATGCAAAATACCAGGGAAATATCAGCTACCGGTAAATCTTTTAATCTTTTACCGAATATTCATTGAAAAATATTATCAAAAAATAAAACTTACAGGGTATGAATGTAGAAAATGCACAAGCACAGATGCGAAAAGGGGTTCTGGAATATTGCATTCTTTCTATTCTTTCAAAGAATGATGCCTATGCAACCGACATCATTAATGAGCTAAAAGAGTCAAAGTTGATTGTAGTTGAAGGCACTTTGTATCCATTGCTCACAAGGCAGAAGAATGCAGGGCTCCTGAGTTATCGCTGGGAGGAATCTACACAGGGACCTCCCAGGAAATACTATGCACTTACCGATGCCGGAAGGGAATTCCTCAAGGAATTGAATGCCTCATGGAATGAGCTCGTGAAAGCGGTTAATTCAATTAATTCCAGATCAATTAAAAATAAATCATAATTATATATCATGAAAAAAACTGTAAAAATCAATCTTGGCGGACTTGTTTTCACATTGGATGAAGACGCCTATCAGGAATTGAAAAATTATCTTGATTCAATCAGCAGCAGGTTCCGCGATATGAAAGAAGGAAACGAGATTATCTCTGATATAGAATCCAGGATAGCTGAAATTTTCCAATCCAGGGTAAATGACAAAAAAGAAGTAATTACCCTGCAGGATGTCAATGATGTCATTTCTATCATGGGCAAGCCTGAAGATTTTTATGATGCAGAAGAAGAAGAACCTGATTCATCCACAAAAAAAACAGATTATACAAGGAAAGAGAACAGGAAACTTTACCGGGATCCCGAAAATGCTATTTTCGGCGGCGTAGCTGCAGGGCTTGCTGCATATTTCGGTATTGAAACCTGGATTGTAAGATTATTATTGGTCATCCTTACCTTCCCTATCCAGGTGATCCTTATTATTTATATAATTCTCTGGATTGTACTGCCAAAGGCTGTTACATCTGCCCAGAGACTGGAAATGCGAGGTGAAAAGGTTACGGTTTCCAGTATTGAAAAGTCAGTTAAAGAAGAATATGAAAGTGTTAAAGACAATGTAAAAAGAGTCAGCCAATCCAAAGAATTCGAAAGAACTAAAAATGTATTTGGTGAAATATTACAGGTAATTGGTCAGATTTTACTTGTTATCCTGAAAATCATCCTGGTAATTATCGGGATTGCATTCATCATTGCAGGTATTGCAGCTATAATGGGAATTACCTCATTTGTTTTCTTCAGGCATGCCTTGTTCCCGCCAGATTCCTGGACATTTTTCCCTGGTATTCCCTTCGCTGAATTCTTCCATTCCTTTGCCGACCCTGCTACTTTTACCCTGTTTAGTTTTGCATTCTTTATGGTTATTGCAATTCCAATCATCGCCCTCATATATGGAGGGATAAAATTAAT
>CAZEKO010000361.1:0-2306 GCA_964512775.1 uncultured Bacteroides sp.
TTTAATAAAAAATTCCGTTTACAGTTAAAATCCAGGGAACGATCTTTCCCGGGATATTGCTAACTTTATCCAATGCGGAGATTTTCAGTTTTTATCCTGCTTTTCTGCCAGTTGGCCCTGTTGAACGGTCAGTTTCAGGGCGATACCATTAGTAATGCGGTACCGGATACCACGGCTCCTATTGTCCGGACCTGGCAGCTGAAGGATGATTATTCCAGGATGGAAGACTTTCCTCTGGACACTATGCAGACTTCCTTCCAGATATTTAATCCTGTTTTTAAAAATAGTTTTTGTAATTTATATCTCGGAAATCTTGGATTAGCTGCCCAGACTAATAATTATTTTGAACGTTCCAGTGATATAAGATATCTTTTTCTGAATCCTTACAGACCCTACCTTGTGAGGGCATCTGATAATATATATTTTAATATCAGAAGACCCTTCTCGGTTCTTGAATATTCTTCAACGGGGCAAAACAAGGAAAAACGGGGACAGATGGTCCGCGTGTTTCATTCCCAAAATTTTAACCAGTTTTTAAATGGAGGTTTCGACGCCAGGCTGAGTTCATCAGAAGGCCATTTTATCAACCAGAAAGCCAAACTCACGAATGTGAGATTTTTTACTTCTTATATTAAAGGAGATTATTCCGTGCACGGAAGCATGGCTTTTAATTCATTCAGATTAAATGAAAATGGCGGGATAGTAGACGACAGTCTTTTTATTGAAACGAATCAGGATGAACGCACCTATCCGGTAAATCTCACCGACGCCAGTTCCTTTTCCTTATTGAGAGATCTGAATTTCCAGGTTACATCGAGGTACAGATTCGGGAAGGATTCGGTTTTTCAGGATACAACTTCAACCACAGGATTTAAAAGATTGCGAGACAGAACCACAAAAACGGGCTCACTTATTCATACGTTTGAATATGAGCATAATAAGCGACTTTATGAAGATTATACGCCGGCAATCTCTGATGGATTCTATGAGAATTTCTTTATAAATCCCGGCATGTCGAGTGACTCTACTTTTCAGCGATCCATTTTAAATACGCTGCAGATTATGCTGGATGAAAATCCAAACCGTAAAAATGATTTTGGTGCCCGGGCATTTATTTCACACGAACTGATCAAATATTCATTCAATATACCGCCTGATACAATTATAAGCGGCAGTAATGATACGACTATCAATAAGTTTTCTGAAGACCAATTTAATAACATTTATGCAGGAGCAAGCCTGGTTCATACGGTCGGACAGGGCTGGAACTGGATATTTACCGGAAAGTTATGGCTTATGGGTTACCGTGCTGGTGATATAATGCTTAATGGCGAAATTGATAAATTCATAAAAACACGTAATGGTAAAACAAGCATAAGTGTGGGGGGGTCATTAACGACCCTGGAACCATCTTATTACATGGCCCACTACGCATCAAATCATTTTATATGGGAAAATGATTTCAATAAGACAAAAGAAATCATCGCATTTGTCAAATTAAATAATGAACCTTACAAATTCAGCATAAAAGGTAGTGTTTCAGCCATTTCAGATTTCATTTATCTTGATACTGATGCTCAACCTGCCCAGCATCATCCTGTATTAAATGTATTTTCAGCTGAAATATTTAAGCACTTTAAACTAGGACCATTTCATACAATACATCACCTTGTATATCAGATTCCTACTAATTCCTCTGTCATCAGGTTACCGAACTTTACTTATTATACTTCTGATTTTTTTGCATTCAAACTGGCAAAGAAGGTCCTGTCAATAGAGATTGGATTTGATCTTTATTATTATACCGGTTACAAAGGGTATGCATATATGCCTGCATACGGGATGTTCTATCATCAGGATATAAGGAGAATAGGGAATTATCCATATTTTGATGCCTTTCTGACTGCAAAACTAAAACGAACCAGATTTTTCGTTAAATATGACCATGCCAATGCTGGCCTGATGGGTAAAAATTATTTTAATGTTTTGCATTACCCAATGCCCGGTGGAAGTTTCAGGTGGGGACTTTCATGGACATTTTATGACTAACAGGTGAATTTGATTCTAAAATAATTATTTGTAATTTGTCATCTGGAAATCAAAAACCTGAACAGTATTTTAACGATGCGGTTCACAAGTTTATCTGCTTTCTGTATAAGTATCCTTTTAAGCCTGGCTATTCCCGGTTGTAGAGACTTTCCGAAATCAAATATTGTAAAAGCAGGAATCGCAGATCTGGATGAGATCAGGGAAATATTATCAACGAAGAGATTCTATCCTCTGTAACAGTTCAGTAAATTCTGAAA
>CAZEKO010000362.1:0-2306 GCA_964512775.1 uncultured Bacteroides sp.
TACAAGAAATTAAAATACTATTTTTACCGACATTATTTTGATCTCTATGAATTCCCAGATAATAAAAACTATGAAAAGCTCTCTCGTGTTACTTTTATCCCTGTCAATGCTGATCATTGGCTGTACCCGTAGCAATAAATCCAAACAGATGGACGCAGGAAGAAGATTTAGCGCCATTTCTGTTGAAGTAAAGGTTCTTAAACCTGGCCAGCTGTTAAATGAGTTCTACACCACCGGATCAATACTGGCTAATGAAAAAGTGGAACTCCGGAGTGAGGTTTCAGGACGCATAACTGGTATCTTTTTTGAGGAAGGTTCACAAGTAAAAAAGGGAGCCCTTTTATTAAAGATTAATGACAGTGAATTACAGGCCCAGTTGACTAAGGCAGAAGCACAGCAAAAATTAGCTGAGCTGGAAGAATTCAGAAACAGGAAGCTCCTGGAGCTTAAAGCTATCAGCCAGGAAGAATATGATATTTCATTGAACCAGCTGAAAGCAATTCAGGCTGAAAAACAACTGCTTGAAGCACAGATTGAAAAAACTGAAATACTGGCGCCATTATCCGGGAAAATTGGTTTACGTTATGTAAGTCCGGGCAGTTATATGCCTTCGAACTCCATGATTGCAATCCTTCAGCAAGTTGACCCAATTAAAGTGGAATTCTCAGTACCTGAAAAATACAGTCTGACAATCAAAAAAGGGATGCATCTCAGTTTCACAGTAGAGAATTTTGATCGCTCCTTTGAAGGTGTTATTTATGCAGTCGAATCGGGGATTGATCCCCAGACACGTTCTATAAAAGTAAGGGCTACCAGTCCGAATCCAGGATCACTATTAATGCCCGGCACATATGCAAGAATCAGTCTCATTCTGGAAAATATTCCCGATGCGCTGACCATTCCATCGGAATCCCTGATAACCGAATTAGCAGGTACCAAGGTATATATCTGCCAGAATGGTAAAGCCGTATCAGTCCCTGTTATCACCGGTATACGAACAGGATCGGATATCCAGATCACATCCGGACTTTCAGCAGGTGACAGCCTGATAACAACCGGCCTCCTGCAAATTTCCAACGGGATAGCTATAGCAGTAAAAGTATCCGGAATGGATACAGGAGCATCAGATTCAAATTAAAAACGGGAGCAAAAAACGATGAACTTTTCAGCCAACTTTATAGACAGACCTGTACTGGCAACGGTGGTTTCTATTCTGATCGTACTATTTGGAGTAATTGGGTATACCTTCCTTGGCATTCGTGAATATCCCAGTGTTGATCCACCAGTAGTAACTGTCAGCACTTCCTACCCCGGGGCAAATGCAGAAGTCATTGAGAGTCAGATCACAGAACCTCTCGAAGAGAGCATAAACGGCATTGCAGGAATCCGGACACTGAGTTCCCAGTCCAGGGATGGATCCAGTAATATCAGCGTTGAATTTGAGATTGGAACCGATATGGAGGCCGCTGCCAACGATGTGCGCGACCGGGTTTCCCGCGCTATCCGTAACCTTCCACCTGATGTTGATCCGCCTAGAATTGTAAAATCTGATGCAGATGCAAGTCCCATATACATTCTTACTCTGCAGAGTGATAAACGCAACTTGCTCGAACTTTCAGAAATAGCCAATAATTTTTTTAAAGAACGTTTACAAACCATACCTGGTGTAAGCGAGATCAGAATATTCGGAGAAAAACGATATTCTATCAAATTACTGATTGATCCCCTGAAGCTGGCAGGGTATGGTCTGACTCCGATGGATGTCAGGGATGCACTCAACCGGGAAAATGTAGAACTGCCTTCAGGCAGGATTGAGGGTTATGGTACTGAACTTTCTGTGCGGACTTTTGGACGTATAAGCAGCCCGGAAGAATTTGATGAACTGATCATACGAGAGACAGAGGGTACCCTGATTAAGTTCAGGGATATAGGCAGGGCAGTCCTGGCTCCAGAGAATGAAAAAACATTGCTTCGAGGGAATGATGGAATTCCGATGATGGGTATTGCCGTTACACCCCAACCAGGAGCTAACTACATCGCTATTGTGGATGAATTAAACAAAAGAATGGAACGGATCAAGAAAGACATGCCTGAAGACCTGGTAATAGGTACTGCCTCGGACACAACCATTTCAATCCGAAATGCCATTACAGAAGTCCAGGAAACAATCCTGATCGCATTTACCCTGGTGGTCCTGGTAATCTTTCTTTTCTTGCGGGAGTGGAGAACAACTCTAATTCCGGTATTTGCCATCCCCATTTCACTTATCGGATCATTTTTTGTCATGTATCTTGCAGGTTTTACAA
>CAZEKO010000363.1:0-2268 GCA_964512775.1 uncultured Bacteroides sp.
GAACGAACTGCATTCAAAATTATTAATAATCAAAATATTAGTCATCATGAAAAATATGTTAATTTTATTTTTGCTGGCATATTTTAATCTGATAATGAAATATTCATATGCTCAGGAAACCCGTTTCTTTATGCCCTTTGATATCAAAAAAGCTTATGAAAATGGGACAAGATCATATAATGGAATGCCGGGTGTAAAATACTGGCAAAACACTGTTGATTATAACATAAAGGTAACGATTGACCCTCCAACTAGATCGATTATCGGTACTGAAGAGGTTGTTTATTACAACTCAAGTCCTGATGAAATTAATTCATTAGTAGTACGCCTTTATTATGATGTGTTTAAAAAAGGAAACTTAAGAGCAGTTAGTATAAGAAGTGATGATGTATCAGAAGGTGTCAAATTGAATGAAGTTATTATTGATAATGCAATGTATGATATTGATGATCCGGAAATAGTCAAAAGAACAGGTACAAACATCACCTTCCAACTTAAAAAACCCTTAAAGTCAGGAGAAAGACTAACCTTCATATGCTCTTGGATACAAAAGATTCCGTTAGGCCAATGGAGAACCGGAACAGTTGATAGTACGACATTTGTTATAGCTTATTGGTATCCTCAGATTTCAGTTTACGATGATATCACGGGTTGGGATATATTAAATTATACACTTCAGACAGAATTTTACAATAATCTGGCAAACTATGATGTTGAGATTACTGTACCAAATGACTATATTGTATGGGCCACCGGGACATTAAAAAATTATGATGAGGTACTGCCTGAGAAAATTTATAAAAGATATGAAAAAGCAAGAAATTCAGAGGAGGCTGTTCATATTATGACCAAAGAAGATATCGACAACAGAGTGAAGATGTTAAATAACACATGGCATTACAAGGCATCTGAAGTTTCTGATTTCGCATTCGCCATGAGTAACCACTATTTATGGGATGCAGCTGTACAATTTCTTGATGACAGGAAAGTATTTATCAATTCTGTATTTCCAATTGATACAATAGTGGATCATTTTGGACTTACATCAATGCAACAAAAGGCAATGAAGCACTTTTCAGAGGATATCCCTGGAATTCCCTATCCTTATGAAGCGTTTACTGCGTTCATTGGTTTCGGTGGTATGGAATATCCAATGATAACCAACATTGAGGAAGATTGGATTGTCGTTCATGAAATGTTTCATACCTATTTTCCAATGTATGTCCGCACCAATGAGCGGATGTGGGCATGGATGGATGAGGGTTGGGCAGAATACTTTGAGGCTGTTATATTGAAAAGATATTTTGATAATGATCCGGAATTAGCCAATATATTCTCACGATTGATTCCTTATAAGCCAGTTGGATCAATTAGGGATTTGCCATTGATAACATCCTCACAGTTTCTTGACCAGACAAATTACCCAAATGCAAGTTATTCTTTAGCAGGTGTAGTATATGGCATTATTCACCAGCATCTCGATAATGAGCTTTTTTTGAAATGCATTCGGGAGTACATCAGGAGATGGGCTAAAAAATCGCCAACTCCTTATGATTTTTTTTATACGTTTGAAGACGTTTCGGATCAGGATTTAAGTTGGATATGGAAACCGTGGTTTTTTGAATTTGGAGTACCTGATGTAGCTATTGAATCATTTAAAGACGGCAAACTAACTATAGTTAATTATGGAAATAAACCTGTTCCCCTCTTTGTAGAAGTTAAAGACAAGAATAATCATTCAAAATTCTTTAACCAAAGTGCTCATATTTGGGCTGAGAATAAAAACGAGATACAATTAACAATATCAGATTTTAAAAATGTGGAAAAAATCATAGTGAATGCTAAGGTTGTTGATGTGAATCCTTTTGATAATTTTTTTCCTTCAATTCTTTCATTTTATGAAAATATTGATGTTGATTCCATATTAGGCAGGTATATATTGATTAGAGATCAAGGAACTATATTAATTAATATTACCATTCAGGATGGTATTATGCATTATGAAATTCCCGATTTTCAAGTGGACAGAATTATATATCCGGAAAGCAAATTGAAGTTCAAATCATTTGTTGGAATGGAATTAGAATTTATTTTAGATAAATCAGGATCTTATGCAGAAGCTAAAGTGAACAATAGAGGATATAATTTTAATATCAAGAAATTAAAATGACGAATTTGTTAATTCTAAGATTATATCAATCAAGGAGTTGACTGGCACGAAAACCTAACAACAAGTATAGTTCATTGCCGGTTCGTACTCTTGCGAAT
>CAZEKO010000364.1:0-2265 GCA_964512775.1 uncultured Bacteroides sp.
CCGGTATTCAAGGCAGGGTGAATTTTTTCCTGGAATGGCCTGGGGAGCATCGACAGGTGCGGTTGCTCTCATGGCCGATAATGTATGTCCGTAATCTTCAATTTTTATCCAGCGGTTCCCACCTTCCTGAGTGTTTTTTGTAAAATGCTCAGCTTCAATGGATACATAACCTTCTCCTTCAACAAATCCTTTGAGAGTTTCACGTGATATGCCATCTGGCTTCAATGCATTTATGATCACAACAACTTTTTTGTCCGTACCTGTGATTTTTACTTTTCCAACAGACCTGCCTTCCGGAGCTTTCTGCCAGTCAATATGGATCCATAAACGGATATCTTTCTCAATCACACCTTCTGATTCCTCTAACCGGATCCATGGATCATTAGTTTCCGCACTAAATGTAAAAGGGATATTTCCCTTATTAAAAATATCAATCCAATGACTTTGCTGGTTAAATACATCGAATTCCGGAAGTACAGCATCGGTTTCTGTTTCCGGCCAGACATTTTCAGAACCTTCAATTGCAATTCCCATGATAGCTTCATCAATGACTTCAATCTTTTTCAGTTTAATTGCCCGCAGGCTATTGAATGGCGGATCAGCCCAGTTTGTGTAACCCAGATGTGACTGGTCCATAAAATGATTCCATTTGCCATTGGCAAAACTGCGGTTAAAATAACTCATTAAGCTTGTATCAACCTGGAATAATAACTCTGTTTTAACGGCCATATCGTTTGTGCTTGCCCTGCCTTGTTTCGCATATAAATAATTCTTCCCTGCAGTTATATATAATTCGTTGACGAGAGCACTGGCTTTCGCCGGGAACAGGACAAGCTGATAATAAGCATCACGCTTTTCCGGTTCAAGTTTAACGTATATATCTTCCGCTCTGGCAACAACAGCGTTATAATCAGAAAGGATATTTTCAGCTTCATTATAATTAATCAGGCTGTACGTTTCGGGATTAAGTAATTCCGGTTTTCGGCGGCCGTTATATTTGGTATATTTTGATATGATTTCGGCAATATCCCCGGCATATTCTGGCCCAAACTGCCTTTCTGCCCATAACCTTGTATATTCGATGATGTTATCGTTACGATGAATATCCATATTCCATCCGAGGCTCATAAAATATTCCAGTGGAAATTCGTATCCTTTAAAATGACCGACATTGACGATCCATATACGATCGGCCCCATATTGTTTTGCCAGTGACATCTGATCCCAGATCTTGGGAATCGGATTAGTATTTATCCATTGATAACTTCGTGGTCCGCCATGGTAATCGAAATGATAATAAATGCCGGCACCTCCCTGACGGTTACGTTCTTCCGGGGTTGGTAATCGCCTGATATTTCCCCAGTTATCCTCTGCCCATAAAAGCGTCACATCATCAGGAACCCTCATACCGGCATTATAGTAATCCTGCACTTCTTTATACAGGCACCATAACTGTGGCACTTTGGCGATATCAGGATTGATCTCTTCGGTAATCATTTTACGCTGGACATCAACAATTTTTTCGAGGAAAGGAATGTTAGCTTCAGGTCCGCCCGGCATCATTTCCGTATCATTTGCACCCCGCAAACCGATTGTTATTATGCTTTCGTAATTCCTGTTCCGCTTTATTCCTTCCATCCAGAATTCTTCAAGGATATCCTTATGCGTAACATAATTCCATCTTCCGAGAGTGCTCAGGTATCGCCGGTCCCATTCCTTCTGAGCCCTTAACATGGGTTCCTGATGTGAAGTCCCCATTACGATACCATACTCATCAGCCAGCCTGGCATTTTCAGGATCATCTTCATTAAATGCATTATTCCACATAGCCGGCCATAAATAATTCCCCCTGATCCTGAGAATCAGTTCAAATAACTTTTCATAAAATTCATGGCCGTAGTTGGCTACACCTTCGTGTATTGGAGGATTTTCTGATGGAGCGACCATTCCAAATTTCGCAGCTACCCAGTTTGTAAGCGCCGGTGCTTCATCATTTAAGAACAATCCTCGATACTTCACGGATGGCTCGCCCTGTTTATATCGCCCCGGTAAAACATATAAATCAGGCCGATGTGCTACGGGAACATCTGCCCACCAGTACCAGGGGGAAACGCCGATCTGCGCCGATATCTCATAGATGCCATAAATGGTGCCACGTTTATCGCTGCCAGCAATGACCAGGGCTTTCTCAATTCCGGGAGCGGGATTCTTAATAACCTGTATCATAAAACATTCCCATTTGCCTGAAATATCCCGGACATCAAT
>CAZEKO010000365.1:0-2250 GCA_964512775.1 uncultured Bacteroides sp.
ACCAGAAAAAGACTCCTGACGAGGGAGGTTTCAATGCTTCTATCAGAGTTTGTTCAAATTCTTCTGCTGATAAAACATTGGTCAGATATGCCTCATTAACCTGTATACTGGGGATGACCTTGCATTTTACCTGAGTGGTTACATCTTCTACAACCGATTGAATCCATGCAGGATCCCTTTTTACCATATGGGAATACGTCATAGGTGAAATGATATCAGCATATTCTGACAAAGCTGATAAGTCCTGGGCAACTATGCGTCTGATGGCATTATCAAAATCATCCTGGCGCCAGGGTACAACATGGAAGTTCACCTTAATTCCAGGTTTGATTTTTTTTGTTTCACTAACGATTTCCCTGGCCATCTCAGTAATCAGGTTACACTTCCAGTCGATCCATTCTGCCTGATGATTCTCTGTTATCCATCCGGCAATATCATTAGTATTTTTAAGTGCTCCTGGTATTAAGATATTTTTATCAGACTGAAACTTCTCAAGGCAAACGGGACAAAAACATGTATTTGGAATGGAATCCGGTTGGCGATCGGGATACACTTTCTCCCAGAAACAGAAAAACCGGATAAAATCCAGGCTGATGCCATCCGGATCCAGATCCCGCACAAGCTGGCTGATATATTCAATTTTCGTTTTACGGTAATCTTCTCTTGAAGGACAAACAAATTCTACCCAGTCATCTATGGCTTTTTCACCTTTATCAGTGATTGCATATAAATCTGGCTGATCCTTGAGAACATCCGGATTATAGAAAACGGGTAAAATGATGAAGGTTTGAATATCATGCTTATTTGCAAGTGCGGTGAACTGATCATTAAATACTGATGGACTTGCGAAAACTGCATTGATTCCCAAATCATCCCATTCTTCAAAAAGCGCATTTAATTCCCTATCAATATTATAAACCTTAATACCGATCATCTTTTCCTGGCAACCTGTAAAAACCGAAACCAGAAATAAGAGGTTCAGTACAATCAAATCAGACTTCATTATTTAAGCCTTTGTGACTTCACTAATAATCCCCCTCATAAATTCAGAAGCAAGTTGTGCATTTTTATCGGCAAATTCTATCCCTACTGTCTGACCATCTACAACAGGTAAGGGGTGGCATAATTCATAACTCATATAGCCTGAATAGCCTATTTCATGCATTGCCTGAATGAAATTTCTGTAATAATCCTCCCCTATTACTTTCCCATCCGCTCCTCTTTCATATTCACCGCCAAAATGAGATAATACCTGAAGATCGCCAACTGCCTGCGCTGCCTGATGAATAGTCTCGGGGCTCTTATCGATCATGATAGGTGCATCCAATGAGACTTTCAGGTTAGGGGAATTGACCTCGCCGACCATGCGAAGAACGTCCGGATAATCTTTGATCACAGGATGGTGATTCTGCAGAGCCAGTATGACTCCCGCATCTGCAGCGTATTTAGCACTTTCTGCCATACCTGAACGGCACCACGACCAGATTTCCTCCTCAGTAAATTTTGCATGGGTACAATTCCATATTTCATCGGCAACATCATATCGTGCAATCTGAGGATGCAGGGTGATTCCGGTCCATCCCAGGAACATCCGCAACGTTTTAGCTCCCAGATCCGAGGTCATTCTGATCAGCTCCTTAACATAAGCGATCTGAGCTTCCCTGTGTTCGGGTATTGGGCTGCTGAAATCGTTATTGGCAGCAACACCATAAATTTCAATACCTTCCCCATCTGCCAGTGCCCTGAATTCTTTGCATTTCTGAGTCGGCCAGTCGAGGGGATTACCATGAGGCCGTTTACCATCTATTTCGATCCCGGTATACCCATATTCCTTAGCCCTTTTAATCATCTCTTCCAAAGGCAGAGCTTCTCCACGGTACCAGACTCCAAGATAAGTGATGCTGTACAATCCGACTTTTATATCGGACTTTTTCCGGGTACTGCAGGATAATGCATTAGCACCAGCTATCAGCCCGGCGGTAGCAGCAAGCGATGTTGCAACAAATTGCCGGCGGTTCATAGGATTACTTTTATTCATAGGTTGTCCTCCATATTTTAGGTATCCAAGATAACTATTTGAAATCTAAAATTCAACATATTTATAAAAGTATAAAAGGAAAATGCTCTTAATTTTATAAATCAGGATTACTTTTTATTATCTTTAGATAAACTGTCTAATTTAAAATCACAAAAATGAATTCTACTTCAACTAAAAAAGATCCTCAAACGGTTGATGTAAAAGGCAAACCG
>CAZEKO010000366.1:0-2237 GCA_964512775.1 uncultured Bacteroides sp.
TATTAATACAATTTCCCATCTGGCCCAAGTTTAATCAATGTTGTTGTTATTTTCCCGGCGATATTGGCGCCGCCTGTGAAAGCATAACCACCGTCGGTTGTTATACATATTCCTGATCCTGATTGATCGCCTGTGCTTCCAAATAACTGAATATTTTTAAGGTTAAAATCCTGGTCAATCTGTGCAAACAGAATATCCCTGTCAGGCTGTTTTCCCTTCCAGCCGCAAATTGCCAGGGATTTATCTCTGGAGATAACCATTGACTCCCCATGAAGGGACTCCAGAAAATCGACAGAGGTTGCATACTTGACAGTGATCAGTTCATTGTTAAATCCTTCCAGTTTGATTTTTGCAAAATAGAGTGATGATAAACCGGTAGTGAGATTTTCGTGGTTTCCAAGGATGATGATATTGTCGTTGTCATCAACCACCATATCTGAACCTGTCAGATTGCCCTCTGCTGATATCCTGTACTCAGTCATTCCTTTGCCTTCCGAATTGGTATTTAATATCAATAACCGTGAATTACCTGATGAAGAACTTAAAGGGGCGGTCGTACCTGCTATGATAATCCTGTTATTAAGTTCAACCACTGCTTCCCCGATATCGTTATAACCGGTGAAACCAATAGCCCTTTCCCAAATCGTGAGTCCCAAGGAATTGGTTTTCACCAGATATATTTGCCGGTCACCACCCGTTTCATCGATGTAACCGGTTAAAATAAATCCCCCGTCATTGCTTGCTGTGATTCCAAAAAATTCCTGTTGAGGTGCGGTTCCTAATGTATATTTCCATACCAGTTCACCTGATGGTTTAACCTTAACAATAAATCCAAAGCTGTTAGGGTCCTGTTCTGAGCTGCCCGCAATAACATATCCATCACTGACTGACACTACCCTGTACCCGAAATCATGTCCCTGATTGGCTATGAGGATAGGTGTATTTTCTTTTTCCATGCCGAATTCATCGGCCATTATCAGCATAATTTCACCGTCTGTTATGTCTCCTTCAGCCCGAAATGTAGTACTAATAACTAAATAACCGCCGTCAGGTAACTGAGCCATGTCATATCCTTCTTCATTATAGAATAAGCTGGTAGGATAATACCTTACAAACCTATTTGTCTGATCCTCGGACATGGTAAAATTATCGCAGGCACATAAAAGCATGCTAAGCGCTACAATGTATAATAATATCCTGGTGGCAGAACCAATCATCTCATATATCCTGTTTATGCGTTCGTATCAGGTAGAAACTCTTCACAAAACCTGCCCTTAAAGATGCTTTATTTATCCGGAAGTCTGAATCAAACCATCCTTCAGTCCACAGGCTTGCCTGATCATACCGGTTAGACCCTTCTTTAAGCATTTCATTAAGAGATTGATTATAATTTAGCTCGACAAAAAAACGATTTTTGTTGAAGTCAATATTCATTCCTATTCCTCCTCCTGCAAAAAAAAACAGGTTATTCCTGAATTCTGTATTATCATTCCTGATATCTCCCGAGGTAAAAGTGATCTCATTATTGACTGGATCGTACCGTTCAATATTACTTTTTGTATGTGATGACATCAGCAATCCAACTGTTCCGCCTAGTTTAAAATAGGGTTTGACTCGTGATTTTAAAAACTCAAACTGGATATTCAGGGGTAGTTCAATAAGCATTTGTTGTTCCTGCTGTTTCAGGTCAAGGATTCCATTTATGGGAGATTCATAATGAATACGGAATTTATATGAACTTAATGCAGGCTGGCTGTTTATTACCAGATTCTTTGTTATATGAAAATTAATCTGGGGACCGACAGCATAACCAGGGAAGCCCGGTGCATAAAGATATTCATCTGCGAAAGGGCTCCATGGTTCTGTAATGATTCCCCATGCAGTTTCAGAACCTGCAAATATGCCTACGCTGATCAGTCTTTTAACCGTGAATGTATGGAATATATATTGAAAATCAACAGGGTCATTAATATCCGGTTTAAACTGCGGGAATTCTTTTAATAATTGATGCATAGTTTCTTCAGCACCGGTTATATCATCATTCATATACCGGGAAAGGACAAGTAATTTCAAGGCTCTCAATTTTTCTGGTTGTTCGTAAGAACGAAGGCAATCTTCAAGAATATCCGGGATATCTTCAAAAATACCTGTCTGGAAGAGTGATTCAGCATCTGCGAGGCGTTGGAGGCAGTGGGTGGGCTGGGAATGAACGCTGAAAGAGAGACAGAGGGAAAGAG
>CAZEKO010000367.1:0-2225 GCA_964512775.1 uncultured Bacteroides sp.
CTCATAAATGTTACCACCGTATAGTTCGGTTATTTCTACACGGAATCCCTCTGTCATTAACTTTTCCCCGGTGGTCCTCAGCACTTCATTTCCTTCAGGTGCCAATCTGACAATATAAATCTTGTCTGGTTCGAGATCCTGAGGGAATACCATCCGGGAATCTTCGGGTGATCCCTGCCGGAAAATTCCAATTATCCCACCGCTTTTATCCTTAAAATTAATTCGCATATACCCATCCCAGAAACCTTCCCTGGGTTCACCAAACCCTGGAAGATCTTTTCGGTAGGACATATAATCGTATTTAGACTGCATCAGTTGCATCCAGTCGGACCATCTTTTAATTAATTCTCGTTTTTCAGGAGTTATTTTCCTGGGATCGCCCAGCACAATAGGTAAAGTGCCAATCAATGATTTTAAGCTAAGTTCAAACTCCGGGTCGTCCATACATTGGTTACCAATCACAAGTGAACCTGCAGGAACCGCAGGTGACCTCCACCAGGCCATTTGTCGTACGCGCAGTGGTCCCACCGGTGAAGGCTCTTCGAAATTTGAGAGCCAGTTGCCTTCAGCATGGCTGGCTATAGCGTAATCCATAAGCTGAAGCTTCCCTGCTGTTTCAAATGTGCAATCGATAAATAACTCCGGAGCAGCGTCATGCAACTCATCAAACAGTTGTAAAACACGTTCATATATAATCAGAAAGGATTCCTGGTGATCGCGATGATAGGGATGGTCAGTGGCATAACATCCCGAAACCGAATTATCGGAAACATAAGCACTTGTCACAACCGAAAAATCCAGCTTTGCATACCCCAATCCATAATTCTTCACCAATCCCAGGATCACATCCCTTATATAATCTTTCCAATTGGTACCGAAACAACTGGTATAAAAATCCGAACTGTCAGCCACGAAATGCAAATTGCCAGGCAGATTATTGCGGTTTTTGACAAACCATTCAGGATGTTCCCTGAAGACTTTCGCATCCTGAGTGGCAGCGCCAATGCTGATCCATAAACCCGGCTTCATGCCGAGCGAGCGGATGTAATCAAAAGTTGGTTTAAGTCCACCCGGAAATTTATTCTCATCCACTTTCCAGTCACCATAATTACCGCCCCAGGCCAGTTCTGAGGTCTTTCCTCCCATATTCACCTGCCACCCGTCATCAATTATAAATTCCTGGATACCACATTCCGCTGCTGCTTTAGCAACTTCGCGAATCAGCGAATCGTTGACAAAGGTCCTGAATGGATTCCAGGTATTATATACAAATACCGGCTTCTCCTTAAGTTGAACTATCCTGGGCTGCATGAACAAAGTGGTGAAAACATTGACTTCCCGGTTGATAATTTCAAAACCATCATCACGGCCGAAATAAACAGCCAGAAATATTTTTGGACTTTCCCATTTCTCCCCCGGTTTTATCCATTTGCAGAATGGATAATCCTGGCCAGGATGCGTCATACCCGCTTCGAGGTTATCATTAACTGTGTTAAAAGCTGTCCGTTTAATAACACCAGGTGCCTCATTTCCAATGGCAATTCCCAGTCTTCTGGTCACATCGTGCACTACAAGAACCGGATCATCCCAATTCCCAATATACCGACCCAGAGTTTTCATTCTGCCGTACCCATTATAAATATTGGCATATGTTTGTGAAATAGTCGTTTGCATATCTTCTATATTCAATGCTTCCAGTTTTAGATCTTCCTGGCCAGTATTTATAAATCCTAGCCATTTACGGATAACAGGAAGTCCCGGATATAGCATGTAATTCAATTCCACCTGAAGATCTTTCCAAAGCCTGGTTCCTTTCAATACAATTAAAACTCCACTGCCTCCTTGCTCATCCCCAATTTTTTTTGTAGAGACTAACTTCCAGCCGGTGAAACCGTTGACCGGTTCACTATTGATCAAGAATGAGAATTCCTTGCTCTTACCGATATAATTTACGGAAGCCTTAGGGTCCGAAAGCATCATTGAATAAATACTGTCACCGGTCACCCTGATTGTTTTTAATATGCTACCGTTCTGCAATACTATTTCGTTGCCTGATTGTCTATAATACTCCTGTGAATAAACAGTCCCTGAAATAATAACCAGAAAGAAAAAGGTATTAAATAAACGTTGCATGGCTGTAATGATTTTCCATGGTTGCATGTTATAAGGTAAAGTTACTTTAAAGTTTAATATCTTTATTCCTTTAGAATAGTTCTTAAAAGACC
>CAZEKO010000368.1:0-2224 GCA_964512775.1 uncultured Bacteroides sp.
GAAGTGGATCTTCATATTCATGAAATTGTGGACGATGAAAGCGGATTGACTGATGGGGAGATTCTTGAGATTCAATTAAGGAGGTTTGAAATGGCACTGGAAACTGCATTGAATGGAAATGTCAGGAAGATTGTTTTTATCCATGGAGTAGGGCAGGGAAAGCTGAAATATGAAATATCCAAAGTTTTAAACAAAAAATATCCGGATCTAAAATATCAGGATGCCTCGTTTAAAGAGTACGGTTATGGGGCAACTATGGTTTTACTGCATTGAGAGAAATTGTTTAATTTTGCAAAAAAAGCAGGCCGTTCTATCGCTTTCCTGCATTAGCAGGGGAGAGGAAAGTCCGGGCAACACAGAGCACCGCACTTCTGAAAGGAAGATATCCGTGAGGGTATAGAAGCGGAACAGAAAATAACCACCCTGGACTTGTTTCAGGGAAAGGGTGAAAAGGTGAGGTAAGAGCTCACCGGTATTCCGGGTGACCGGGATAGCCGTTTGCCTTGCGGGTTGAAAGACCATGTATACCGGCGACTGAGGGCTGCTCGCCCGATGCCGGGGGGTAGGTCGCTTAGATAAATGATAGAAATCCCGGGAAACCGGGAGACAAAACCTGGCTTACAGGCTTGCTTTATTTTTTATTTATTCGGGTTTATCAAAGATTTTATCGTCCACTTCAAGATTGAACTTTATCTCTTTTATATTGATTACCATACCCGTCTGATTATTAAAACGTTGTTCAATCTTAAAAGGTAGCAAAACACCATCGATATTTCGGTAATCATCATAATAAATTTCAAGTTCAACTTCAGAGCCATTAATACTTGTTTTTCTGAGCATTTTGCTCAGAATAAATGATTGTGTATCAATATACATTTCATCAATATCACCATCTGCCTTTGCAAGTTTCAATCGGTATACCTGTTTTCCTGCTAATTCCTGAGTACCAGTCAGGGTTAATTTATGACCTTTCTCTTGCCAGTTCCAGAGATCTCCTTCTATATTGCCCATATCTTTAACAGTTTTAAGATCAGGACCTAAAAGTTCAACCGGCTCAGCCGCATTCATCCAGGAAGCAAGCATCCAGCCTGATATTCCGTTGTAACCCTGTTTAATAATCTGGCCATCAGCCAGAAGCACTTCCATATAAGCCCTATCCGGACGTTTCTGTATTTGCCTGAATGAAGTTTCCTGTCCAAATTGAATATTAGTACCTGTAGCCATCACTGTCTCTATCAAATTAACATTATCCTGCCCAATGGTCTCAAAATATTTCGTTACTATCTGGTTCAGATCCAATTCCTGTGCATTAATGCCGGATGCAAAAAATACTGAAAGACAAATTGTTAATGGAAAATTTCTTAATGATTTCATTATTATTATTTATCAAAAGGTGCGAATAGTTTGCCTTATTTTCACCAGTTTGGTAAGAAGTTCTTTAATATGATCCAAATGAAGCATATTGGCTCCATCCGAAAGGGCGTTTGATGGATCCGGGTGTGTTTCGACAAATATGCCATCAGCCCCAACTGCAATACCGGCACGAGCTATAGTTTCTATTAATTCTGGCTGGCCGCCTGTGACGCCTGTTTCCTGATTGGGTTGCTGAAGTGAATGAGTAATATCAACCACAACCGGCAGACCGGTTTTTTTCATTTCAATGATTCCCCTGAAGTCGACTATCAGATCCTGGTATCCGAACATGGTACCCCTGTCGGTAAGCATAACTTTATTATTACCGCTTTCAATTACTTTGTCTGCTGCAAATTTCATGGATCCAGGCGACATAAACTGCCCTTTCTTAATATTAATGAATTTACCTGTTTTAGCTGCTGCAATCAGAAGCTCAGTCTGACGGCTAAGAAAAGCTGGTATTTGTAGCACATCGACATATTCAGCGGCAATACCTGCTTCCTCAGGTGTATGAATATCAGTCAGAACGGGTACCTTAAGACGATTTCTTACTTTCAGAAGTATTTCCAGCGCAGACAGATCACCAATACCTTTAAATGATTCCATCCGTGAACGGTTTGCCTTTTTGTAGGAAGACTTGAAAATATAAGGTATCCCAAGTTTGTCAGTAATAGAGATGACATGTTCAGCCACTTCCATGCATACACTTTCATTTTCCACCACACATGGCCCGGCAATTAAAAAGAAGTTGCCAGTTTCTAAATGTTTGATATATGGCAGTGTTTCTAGCATTGAGATAATTTTGTTGTAT
>CAZEKO010000369.1:0-2222 GCA_964512775.1 uncultured Bacteroides sp.
GTATGTTTGTTATTGGCTCTATAAAAACAAATTATTTATTAAAATTTAAAACGATAGATTGATTTATAATGCAGATCTGGTCAGCTGAAATAAAAGAGCTTGAATCATTATTCCCATCCATTAAAGGCCGGTTTCCTGTATTGGAGAAGGAACTGAAGCAACTTATAGAGACAGAAGATGCCAATGTGGTCATGCTTTATTCAAGAAGATGCCTGGAAGTTATTATTATTGATCTGTGTGAAGCTGAATTAAAAAGGCCACGCAAGACTGAGCCTCTCAAAGGTATTATCGATAAGCTTAACAGTGAAGGCAAAGTGCCTTCGTACATTATTACTTCAATGCTCAGCATGAACAGCTTATCAACTTTTGGTACTCATCCCAAAGATTTTGATCCCCGGCAGGTCAAACCAGTTCTGAATAATCTTTCTGTAATAATTGAATGGTACCTTACTTATAAGAATACCGTAAGGGAAACAAAAGTAACAGTTGAAGAGCATGATGTTAAACTGGCGGATGGTTTAGAAATGCCGGCTTCATCCCATAAACTAAAGAATAAATCAGTTATTACTGTTTCAGGAATTTTGCTGTTTGGTATAATTATAGTTCTGGTTCTTAATCTATTCGGCTTTTTAAAGAGAGATAAATTTAAGGATATTAAAGATACGGATGGCAGAATATCCATTGCGGTTATGCCATTTATAAACATGACGAATGATACCTTATTCAATATCTGGCAGAACGGTTTTCAGGATATTCTTATAACATCATTATCCAACTCAAAAGAGTTGGCAGTGCGTCAGTACTCAACAATGTATGAAATATTTCAGAATGCAGAGAAATTAAATTATGCTTCCATTACTTCAACGTATGCCAGTGAAATATCACGTAAGCTTGAAACAAATACATTTATTATGGGAAGCATAATGGAGGCAGGCAATAAAATACGTATCAATGCAAAATTGAATAATTCTGAAACAGAAGAAATTTATAAGACGTTTTCTGTGGAAGGGAATTCTGAAAAAGATTTCCTTGTAATGATAGATTCAATGGCGGACTTGATAAAAAATTATCTGGAAATTAAGGTCCTTGAAGATGACCTTGCTCCCGATATTCAGAAATTTTTTACGATAAATTCTGCCGAAGCTTATCGTTATGCCATCCAGGGGTATAATTCTATAATAAATAGAGATGCTCTTTCAGCTATCCAACTATATTCGAAAGTACTGGAAATTGATTCAAACTATACTATGGGGACTGTAATACTTTCTATGGCCTATAAAAGCAGCGGACAATATGATAAAGCAAGGGATATAATCAAAAAGGCATATAATAAAAGAGATATACTCTCATTAACAGACCAGTTGTGGGTAAATTTCTGGCATTCTTACCTTGATAAAGAACCTCAGCTGGCTCTTCAGTATATTAAACAAATCGTAGCTTTAGATCCTTTTTCACGATTTAATCTGAATTCTCTGGGTGATCTGTACATGAAATTGCACCAATGGGACAATGTAGTAGTTGCCTATGAAAAATACATTGAGACAGAAAAACAATTGGGCTTAATGGGAAGATGGATCTACCCTTACGTAGAGTTAGGGCAGGTGTATCATGAAAAAGGAAATCATAAAAGAGAACAGGAAGTATATGAGATTGGGCTGAGTTTCATGCCGGATAATATTAATATTATCAAAAGACAGGTTATTTGTACTTTATCGCAGGGTGATAAAGAAAAAGCAGAAATTTATCTTACAAAATATAAATCTTACAGAAAAGAGATCAGCTTATTTTCTGATTCAGAGTTATATTCGGATTTTGCAGATATATACGAACAAGCTGGATTATATGAAAAAGCAGAGGAATATTATCTTAAGGCTCTGGAACTGGAATCTCAGAATCCATCGTATTTGAATGATCTGGCCTGGTTACTTATCAATCATGACATCAACATTGATGAAGGATTAAAACTGATTAACCGTGCTCTTACCATTGAACCAGAAGATCCCTATTATATTGATACAAAGGGCTGGGGATTGTATAAGCAGGATTCCATTGAACAAGCTCAGGTTATGCTGAAAAAAGCCTGGGATCTTCTTCCGGAATATAATTATAATATTTTTTTACATTTACAGGAAGCCGAACAAGCACTGGCAAACAAAAACAAATGACAATCTGGTCATCTGAAATAAAAGAGCTTGAAACATTATTCCCATCCATTAAAGGCC
>CAZEKO010000370.1:0-2218 GCA_964512775.1 uncultured Bacteroides sp.
GATATTTTGAATGACAGGCCGTAACGCTGATAGACAGGATTCCTGTCTTTATATGGACAGTAAACATAAATTCCCAGTTGCTGACTGAAAATAAACCGGCCGAAAAGCCATTCCACACCAAACAGCATTGCTGCCCGATGGTGATCCACATAATCACCTGATTCATCAACAATATCATTTATGATAATTCTTTGCCTGAGTGATCTGTCACTTACCCATTCTGCCCCTCCGGTAAGTGCAAAGATCCTTCCCATAACCCTGCTATAATTCGCACAAAAACCAAAAACTGCATACCGTTTATCTACACCGTGAGCGATTGGTTTGCCGGAAAAGAGAAAAATTATATCAAAGCGGTTCTTCTTGGGATTAAGCACTATATCCGGATCTTTCTCCCGGTCTGCAAACCTGGTTGTAGTAAAGCTATAATCCAGGCCAGCATTCAGAGCAGGAAAGTTAATTCCATAATTCGGTTCTTTCAACCCACCATTAGATATATGATTATAATTGCCCGTCAGCCTTACCATTACTCTGTTATCAATCCTGTAATTTATGCTGAAATTCAACAGGGCAATAAAGCTTAACCTGCTACCATACATAAGATTATTTGGATTGGTAATGCTGTCATATATCTTTGTCATAATGGATGGTCCAATTCCAAATCTTATAGAAAAATTGAGCGGTTTTTCTGCCCTGATATATGGCTCAATAAAAGGATATATCGAAATTGCGCTTCCCAGTACATCTGGATTGTCAAAATTTGTATAATAGACTGAAAAACCGGTACGCGGATAACAGAAGCAATAGTTCCAATATTTTTTTTTGCGCAGGTGCCAGCAGATATCTGTTTCAATACCCCATGGATTGGTATGTGAAACGGGTTCCACCCATTTTGAGTGGGGAATTATAAATCCATAATGTGCTTTTAATCCGATTATAAAAAGAGCCTCATCAGGACTTGTTTCCTGGCCTTTAATAACGTTCGTCCATGGAATTAAAATCAATATTACAAGGAATCTGCAGATAACCCATTTTCTCATTGGACGTCTGAAAATGAAATAAGCATTAAGCCTTCAAAGACGAACCCCCACACCAATTCCTGCAAAAGCCGAAGGTTCAACCGCAGCACCAGCTCCACCGCTCAATCTAAATGATATACCAAAACCTGCGTGCATATCTACATCAAACCTGTTAAAAAAAATCAGAGTATATCCGATAATCCCGGAGGGTACAAGACCAAGCCTGGTATCCGGATCTCCAACATTACTGGGTTTCATTTTACAGTATGCAAATGTCAGGGGATAAAAACCTGCGTATGGTTGAGTATTAAAAGGTCTTTCTCTCAGAGGTCTTTTTAATGCATTAAACCTGTAATTAATACCGGCATACAGGAAATAATTTGTAGTATCTTTATTCTGAAAAATACCCGTTGCTCCAGGTTTTACAGAATAAGATATCAGATCATTCATATAATACTGGTAATCAAAAAATAACCCGGAGTGGCTTCCGCCTGTCGCTGCAAAAAAACCTGTATGAATTGAATGAACAGGTAAAGAACTTCCATATCTTTGACTGTAAGTTGTGCTTACACAGGTGATTAATATCAACGTGATTAATTTTCTCATCTAAAGCTTTATGAATCTTGCGTTCAATATAGCATAAATGTAAATAGATTAACAACTAAAATATTATATTTCGCAAAAAATTGTACCAAAAAATGAAAAAACTATTATTAATCATTTTAACAGGTGCCATTATGAGCTTATCTTTTGAAAATGTACCTCTCAAAGTTGGCGATAATGTCCCTGATTTTGAAGCAGTTGATGACCATGGAGTATCCTGGAAACTTTCCGACCACCTCAGGATTAATTACCTTGTTATTTATTTCTATCCTGCCGCTTTTACAAGTGGATGCACAACCCAGGCATGCAGTTACAGGGATATCAACAATGAACTGGCTATGATGAACGCATCGGTTGTAGGTATCAGTGGTGATGAAGTAAAAAATCTTGCCATGTTCAAAAAGGAACATAACCTGAATTTTACAATGCTTTCTGATCAGAACGGAGAGGTTGCGAAAATCTTTGGAGTGACTGTCAAAGATGGAGGGACAATTGATAAGGAGATCGGAGGACAGAAACTCCAACTTACAAGAGGTGTTACAGAATCCCGATGGACATTTATAATCGATGGAAACAGTAAATTGATCTACAGGGATAAT
>CAZEKO010000371.1:0-2213 GCA_964512775.1 uncultured Bacteroides sp.
CCACTTTAAAATTATGTTGTAATGTTGTTTAACGAGATTCATCCTTTGCAGCCGTCTATTATGGAGTAAGGAGATAATAACACTGTTTAAGGTGACTGACAATGCATATAATATCAATGCCAGTGCAGCACTTCTGATTGCAGCATGGGTAAGGAATTCTGCCAGCAGAACTGCACCAATAATAACAGAAACCAGTGAAAGTGACATAAGGCCTAACATCAGCCAGAGTAAAGAATACATGAACTTTCCAATTCGTGTGGAAAGGACATAATCACGCTGTGACTTTCGTGCCAGGATTGATAAAATTATCAGGAGAGAAAAAAGAATAATCAGTAATAAAAAAAATCTGCTGATCAGTGTATCGCTGTAACCAAGACTATGAACCTGGACAAGCAATGCTGCAATAATCGGGAAATAAATGTATTTTCTGGCCGGGCCGGTGATAATATCTCTCAGGATTAACAAGACCGGTATGAACAATATAATGGTATTGATAAGCTTTATTGAATCGGGAAGTATTTCAAATAGTATAACAGTCAGTACATAATTGATCAGGAAAGCTGATGAAATCGGTCTTGACAGGATTTTATACAAGGCTGAATCTCTGGATAAATCCTTTTCAGGAAAACTTTGTTTCAGATTGCGGAATAATAAAAATATAAGGACGACAATAACCACGAAAGCTATAATATTTACCCATATCCTTATGGCATAGTTATGATAGAAATCTTTTAGACCAGCCATAGTATCATCAACGAGAGATCTTTGTTCACGTATAAGTTTTACATTCGTTTTCTGGCTGAATTCTTTCCATAAGGGAGAGACTCTCCTGCTAAGGAGCTGTTTGGTAGCAACTTCCTGGGCTGATTTAATTTGCCCGGAAATAGAATTACCGAAAATGATCCCTTCAGATATTTCAACCAGTTCTCCTTGTAAGAATTCGGAATCGCTGCGGAAAGATTTTAAAAGGCTGTCAATGTTATTTACTGTAGAAGTTATCTGATCAATTACAATACCCGGTGCGACTCCTTCCACAGCGGCAGAAAGAGTTTTTTCCCACAATGTATGCATTCCCTCAAGAGAAGACCTTTGTATTTCATAATCCTGAACTTTTTCCAGCAGTAAAGTTTGTTCACGTGCCAATAAAGAATTTAAAATATTCCAATCATTTTCCAGACTGGCCAGGTTTCTGAAACTTAGGATATCAAGTTTGTGGATTCTTTCATCTTCCCTGAGCATTCTGAGTCTGAGTGTCAGAGTATCAAGCCTGTTTATAATGGCAGATTTCTCACCTGGTTTGAGGAGGAATTCACGTTTTTCCTGCAATAAGGACATTGCCTTGGGGATCTCAACTGTTATTTCAGTCAGCAAGATCGGCGTAATTTCAATCTGGGTGGAATCCGGCTGTTGTGCATGGAGGTTAACAGGGATCTGGATTAATACCAGAATTATGACCCAGTTTATTATGTGGAAGATAACTCTTTTCATTTCTGATTTTTTAATAATTATCTAAATATCGATCAATTCATTCTTATGAGTAATGAAATATTCAGGACTGCAGACTCTGACAGAATCGCTCAGGACAAAAGGATTTTTCACCGGCGCAATACAAAAACTTCTGTCTGGTTTAACATCCCCGAGTGCTTCCCAAAACTCCCTGGTTAATCCAGGGGATGAAGAAACCTTGCATTCAAATGCAAGAATTTTAGTCCCTTTTTTCAAAATCAGATCCATTTCAGCACCTGAAGAAGTCCTGTAAAACATAGGATCCCATCCCGGCATTTCAGAAATTATGTTTTCTATAACATAACCTTCCCATGAGGCCCCAAAAACAGGATGCGTATACAGATCCTCAAATTTGTTAATAGACAATAAGGCATGCAGAATACCTGAGTCACGGAAATAAATTTTAGGAGATTTTACCAGTCTTTTTCTGACGTTAGCTTCATATGGTTCCAGCAAACGAATCATAAAAGTATGCACAAGAAGATCCACATAAGTCCCAATGGTAGTATGTGAAATTCCCAGAGATTCACCTAACCTTGATTTATTCAGTATCTGACCGTGTACATGTGAAAGCATTCTCCAGAATCGATGCATTGTTTCGGCTGACAAATTAAAACCCAGCTGGGGGATATCTTTTTCCAGAAATGTTCGAATGAAATTATTCAACCATTCAAATGCCAGTTCATCATTAGCGGAAAGGTATGCTC
>CAZEKO010000372.1:0-2207 GCA_964512775.1 uncultured Bacteroides sp.
GTGCATGAGTCTTACCGGAATTATACCACAGCAGCATATGAATTATACAAGGTTTTGATCCAACCATGTGAGGAGATGATACGTGGCAAGTCACTGATCATTATCCCCGATGGGGCTCTTTCCTATCTTCCATTCGAAGCATTGCTTACCCACCCTGTTATGAATGACGAACCCGATTACCGAAACCTTCCTTACCTGATCAGGAATTATGATGTGGGATATTCGTATTCTGCAACCCTGCATTTTGAAGAACAACGCAGAATAACCAAACCAACCGGCAACCTTCTGGCTTTTGCACCAGAATACTCCGATTTGCTTGCACAAAACATTCCTGAACAATCATACCTCGATATATACCGTGATAAGCTTATTCCTATCCCAGGGGTTAGAGATGAAGTGAAAATGATCTCCCGACTGATTAAAAGCGATCTCTATATGGATAAGATGGCAACCGAGAATAATTTTAAAAAACTGGCCGGTAATTATGATATCCTGCACCTTGCAATGCATACCATTGTTGACAATGAGAATCCCATGTATTCCAAGCTTGCTTTTACACAAAATGTGGATAGTTTCGAGGACGGATTCCTCAATACCTATGAAATATATAATATGAAGTATAATGCCAGGCTGGCAGTGCTTAGCTCCTGCAAAACTGGCTATGGAAAGATCCAAAAAGGCGAGGGAGTAATGAGCCTTGCACGGGGATTCATGTACGCTGGCTGCCCGAGTATCGTTATGACCCTCTGGGAGGTATCCGACAGATCCGGCGCCCGCCTTATGAAAGATTTTTACAAATCACTGAAAAAAGGTAAAAATAAAACCTTATCCCTTCGCGATGCCAAACTCGAATTCCTCAGAAAAGCAGACCAGCTGAAAGCACACCCCTTCTTCTGGTCAACTTATGTAGCAATAGGCGATTCAAGCCCCCTTTATCCTTCACGCACAAAATATCTTCTGTATATTATTATCTTCCTGGTTGCTTCAGCTGGCGCCGGAGCATTCTGGTACTACAAAATACGGTCAAAAAGGAATAAAAACAAAGGGGAATTTCGACAGGATACTATGTACATATAAACCTATTCCTCATCAAGCAAATCTTTATATAACGGATCTTCCTTTATTTTGCATATCAGGAATTCCTTGCAATAATGCTTCCGTTTCTTAATATAATTCTCACTTGAGAAACCCAGCATATTGGCAATTTCTTTCTGTGGTACATCACGCGCAGTAAGACTGAGAATCTTCTGACAATCCTCAGGTAACTGTCGGAAATATTTCTGGTAAAGACTCATCCTGAGATCCTCATTCTCTATCTTGAATGGTTCTTCTTTCAGGTCAATATATTTATGATGGTCAGTAATTTTCTGCCCCTCATATTTGAGATTCCTTAAATGTTTAAGCCACAAATGCCTTGCAATAGAATAAATAAATGTCTTGAAACTGCTATTCAGGAAGAAATGCTCCTCATCCTTTAGTTTTCTAAAAATGACAATAATGGATTCCTGAAAAATATCCTTTGCATCATCTCCATTACCGTTATTTGAAAGGATAAAATGATGTACGGTAGGATAAAATTCCTTGTATATAAATTGTAAAACAGTATTGTCTCGTGACCGGATGCCTGCAACGATCTCGTCAACTGAGTACTGGCTCACGTTATTTGATTCTGAAATAATTAACAGGCCGTAAAGCTATAAAAAATAAATAAATAAAACATTTTATAGTAATCCTGTCTTAGTATTCTGCAGTAGATACTGACTGTGATATATTACTTCCTGGGAACCAACCTGCGCTGAAATAGCTGTTCTGCAATTAAAACAACCATCATCCCCAGCATTCCGGCAATAATGTATAAGACTACGGAACTCGTGGAAGAAAATAATTCTAAAATTTTCTGAATTATCCCTGATATTTCAGGTCCGGAATAATCCAGGTTTAATTTGTAGCTGAATATCTTGTCGAGATACCCGACACCGCCATTACCAAAATAGAACGACAAAAATACTAGAGCCGAAGTAAGAATTGCAATTATGATCCATGCTGTCCGGCTGATTATCGGACGATAAATTTCAGGATCGTACTTCTTCTCAACTGAAACACGATACATCACCCGTTCAGCAAAAGAAGAAGATGGCTCTAATACTTCGTGATAACTAAAGAGATCCTTCATCAATTCATCCTGTACTTTTTCCTGCTTTTTCATA
>CAZEKO010000373.1:0-2193 GCA_964512775.1 uncultured Bacteroides sp.
CCCCGCTTCTTCAGTAATGGTTCTTTAGAAGGTTCTTTTCCTCTGAATCTGAGATACAGTATCATAGGATCTTCTGTACCACCTTTTTCAAGGATGTTTTCTCTGAAAGCTGTTGCAACTTCCTGGTCAAAAAGGGAAGTTTCCACAAAAGCTTCAAATGCATCTGCATCGAGGACCTCTGCCCAGATATAACTATAATATCCTGAAGAATATCCTCCACTGAAAATATGATTGAAGTAAGTACTCCTGTATCTTACAACAATTTCTGGTATCAGGCCGATATTATCAAGTGCATTCTTTTCAAAATTATTTACGTCGTCAGTAACAGGTTCTTCTAATGTATGCCAGTTCATATCAAGAAATGAAGCTGCCAGATATTCGACAGTACTAAAACCCTGGTTAAAAAGGCCTGATTCTTTAATTTTATTAATTAAATCATCTGGAATAGGCTCTCCCGTCTGGTAATGAAGGGCATAAGATTTCATGACTTCAGGATGCATTGCCCAGTTTTCCATAATTTGAGAAGGAAGTTCAACAAAATCCCTGGGTACAGCTGTACCGGATAATTTATGATAGGTACATTTTGAAAGCAATCCGTGAAGAGCATGGCCAAATTCATGAAAAAGCGTAGATACCTCTTCGGAATTAAGAAGAGCAGGTTTATCACCAGAAGGTTTGGAGAAATTAAATACAGTTGAAATTACAGGGGTAATATTTTCTCCGTCAACTATTTCCTGTTTGCGGAAACTGTTCATCCAGGCACCGGACCGTTTACTTGACCTGGGGAAAAAATCCATATATAGGATCCCGACATGATTCCCATCTGATTCCTGAACTTCAAATACTCTGACATCATCCTGGTATTTTGGAATATCAAACCTTTCAGTAAATTTTAAACCATATAATTTATTACTAACATCAAACACTCCGTTCAAAGCATTATCCAGTTTGAAATAAGGCCGAAGCAACTCATCATCCAGATCATATTTTTCTTTACGTAATTTTTCGGAATAGTACCACCAGTCCCATGGCTGTAGTTTAAATGTATCTCCTTCCTTAGCAATGAATTTCTGAAGCTCATTTGCTTCATTTTGCGCAACAATAATCGCAGGATCCCAGAGTTCCTGAAGAAAACTAAATACTTTTTCAGGTGTCTTAGCCATGTTTTCTTCAAGAACAAAGCTTGCATGATTTTTATATCCAAGCATTTTTGCTTTTTCAAGACGAAGGGTTACAATTTTAGAAATGATATCCTTATTGTCTTGTTCGTTATTGTTATTACCAAGGTTTATATACGCTTTAAATATTTTTTCCCTGAGATCCCGTTTATCTGAATATTGAAGAAAAGGTATCATGCTGGGTTTATGAACTGTAAAAACCCATTTTCCTTCCATTCCAGCTTCCTTTGCAGCCTCTTCTGCTGATCTGATTACAGGTTCTGGTAATCCTGAAAGATCCTGACTATTATCGATAATAAGTTTAAAGTCATTTGTTTCCTTCAATACGTTTTCCCCGAATTTAAGAGTTAGAACAGAAAGCTCTTTATTGATCTCCCTTAATCTGGTCTGATCATCAGGCCCAAGATTAGCTCCTCCCCTTATAAACTCCTTATAGGTTTTTTCAAGAAGCGTTTTTTGTTCACTGTTGAGATCAATAGATTCTCTTTTGTCATATACATGCTTGATCCGGGAGAATAAATCAGGATTCAACCTGATATCATCATTATGTTCTGCGATCAGGGGTGCTTTCTCTTTAGCAATAGACTGAAGCAGCTCATTTGTGTGAGCTGAATTAAGGTTACCGAAAACATTTTCAATTTTATTGATTAATGCTCCGCTTCTGTCATAGGCCTCAATGGTATTTATGAAATCCGGTGGTTCAGGATTATTTGTAATGGCGGTGATCTCTTCATTATGAACCTCAATGGCGTACTTATAAGCAGGCAGATAATGCTCTTCATTAATGGCATCAAAGTCAGGTACTTCATAAGGTGTTTTAAAATCACTGAAAAATGGATTGTTTTTATCAGGCATATCACTTTTCTTTTGTTTACATGCACTAATAGTTAGCAAAATCATAACGGATAATAATAAGAGTTTTTTCATGATGAATAAAAATTGATCAATAAGAGGGGGTAAAATTAATATTCATTTTAAATAAACTTAAAATATTAGTTCTGTATATTTATATTTT
>CAZEKO010000374.1:0-2193 GCA_964512775.1 uncultured Bacteroides sp.
ACATTGCAAGAATAAAAGCAACTATGAAAAAAGCTATGGATCCTGATACAGTCTTTGTCTGTCTCCCGATTTTATAGGGTATCCTTTGCAACCAGATTCCAACTGATGCTGCAGCTGGATCAGCCAGGATAAATGTCAACAATGGAAGGTAAAGATACATGGTGTTGTTTTCAGTTTTCGTAAAAATAAAGCATATTAAAAACGGCAGAGGGTATATTACACTTCCGAACGACTTTCTATCTACGTTATGGATTGAGTTAAAAGATCCTTTCTTTTTTGTTATCAGCAAAAAAATGCATGCACTTATGCTAACAATTCCAATGATATACATATCATTGATCAATTTGATAAAAATAAGGGAGATCAAACCTACAGTGATATGACCAATTTTTCTTGAGATCTCTGTTGATAATTTATATCTTCGATAAACAGTTTCGATCAGGAACAAGATACCCGCGATAATAAGTGCATATATCGCTGTAGATATGAATTTTTCAGGCATTGCGAACAATTTAACTGGTTATTATTAATGATAAGTTACCGTGAATTCGATATAAGACATAATATAAAATATATATTTCAATAGATTACTTTGTGTTTCTTTATGTCTTTGAGTTTTAGTGACTAAATATCTGTAATAAATATTGCCACAAAAACAATGAGGGCATTATTTATTAATATGTTAATTTCCAATATATTACTAAATAGTTCTCACGTTAAATTAAGAAAATTTCATCAAATGAAGTTAACAGAACCCTTCTGGAATGTTCCAAATGCCTTATCCCTATACCGTTTACTCGCTTTCCCTGTAATCCTCGGTACCATTATTACAAAATCGGAAGGACTCTTTATTGTTCTTATAATAATTAGTCTTTTAACAGATTTTCTTGATGGACTGATTGCCAGATTATTTCACATGCAAACAGAGATTGGAGCAAGGCTTGACTCGGTTGCAGATGTTGGTACTTTCATAGCGGCTTTCCTTGGTATAATTATATTTAAATGGGAGATTATTCAGGAACATTTTTGGATATTAGTACTATTCTTCTCTCTGAACATTTTTGCGGATGTTTTCTCTTTTATCAAATTTCGGGGATTAGCCGGATTACATATATATTCTTTTAAGATTACAGGATATATCCAGGGCTCATTTTTTATTGTTTTCTTTTTGTGGAAGTTTTTTAAGGGTTATTACTATGTTGCTATGATCTGTGGAATTTTAGCCTGCATAGAAGAGATCATTATTTTGGTGTATTTAAAAGAGAGAAAATCAAATGTAAAAGGATTGTACTGGATACTTAAAGAAAAAAAATAATATGCATCCTGTTTTTATAATATATCTGATATTTGCGGTTTTGGGTGCAACAGGCGTATGGCTGATTATCAGGAAGTCGGGTACAAGGAATCATCCTATTCTAAGAAAAAGTATAATCTATCTGGTAATTGTTGGAGTATGTATAATTGCAGTCATACTTCACTTTTTCCCAGCCTTAATTGCACTCATCATGATTGGAGTATGGGTGGAATTGATCAGGGTTCTGATCCAAAAAAAAGATCGGTTAAAAGTAAATCTTGTAGTAATTTTAGTGTATGCTCTTATTTCAATTGGATTTTTAATATATTCTTTAAATGCCTCTCAGGATCAACTACTATTCTTATTGCTGGTAGTTTTCACATTTGATGCTTTCTGTCAGGTAACAGGGCAATTGATAGGGAAGCATAAACTAATTACGAAAATAAGTCCGAACAAAACTAAAGAAGGTTTTGTAGGAGGATTGTTGATCTCACTTTTGGCTGCAATGACTGCTAATATTTGGATGAAAAATCCAATAGTACCCACATTGTTGGTAGCCACTCTGATTGCTTTGGCTGCTCTTTGTGGAGATTTATTAGCCTCTCTTGTAAAAAGAATAAACAAGATTAAGGATTTCAGTAACTGGATTCCCGGACAGGGAGGATTTTTGGATCGTTTTGACAGTCTGATCTTCGCTGGTTTTTGTATGTGGTTGTTCTATCAACTATGATAGTTAGCATAAATTTCTTTTAAGCATAATCCTATAAACCTGACATATTGACCAATTCTCAGGAAATTCAATAATAATAACTTAATAATAGTTACCCTTATCCGTATTGCGTTTATACTCTACACCCTTCTTGATTGAGAACGCTCTTAAGGGCAGATGTTTAATCAAC
>CAZEKO010000375.1:0-2187 GCA_964512775.1 uncultured Bacteroides sp.
TCATTACTCGATAAGTCTCAGGTAATCTATCATTAACGGGATATCAAATTCCTTTATTCCAAATTTCAAGAGATACTTCTTATCCTGGTTAAAGACTGTTGCAAGCCATTCAAAGTCTGCGCCTGATTTGATAAGTGATCTCCTGTAATTTTCAATCGCCTTTTTTTTGTCACCCATGCACCATTCAACATGGCCCAAATTTGCAAAATCGTTCTTATTAACCTCTTTCTGAATAGCTTTTTCAAAATATTTCCTGGCTGTGTCAAATTTGCCGGTGACAAACGAGGACCATGCGATTGGCCGGTAAATCTTATGATTTGAAGGATCCTTATATTCAACTTTGAAATAATATTTCAGGGCAGTTTCAAAATCTTCCATATCCATATATGTATGACCTATATATAATTGTATATAAAGGTTTTCCGGGTCTTCCTTTTCAATCTCCTTATAATATTTAAGGGCAGATTTGAAATCACCAAGTTTACGGCTGCAGAAGGCTATCTTTTTATAAATCCAGATCTTATTTTTATCAAAAAGCTCTGCTTTATGATAATTTTCTATCGCTTTCCTGAATTTACCCAGTTTCTGGTAGCAATAGGCAATTTTTTCGAAAACTTCAAAATTATCTTCATCACATGGCAGACGCGAAAAGATATTAATCGCTTCCTGATAATAACCCTTCTCAAAATAAAATTCCCCTATATTCCTGAGTATCTTTGTATCACTGATCATTAAATTTATCAGGTAACTTTTTTCAATTCCGGCAGGTATATCGAAGACATCCTCAAATTCATTCTTTAATGGATGAAGCTTAAAAAACCTGTAAAAATCCTGTATATACTGAGTATAAATAGTCCTGTCCCTGAGGAATTTATCCAGCATTTCGTCATTTGATGAAAGTTCATTCATTGCCTTAATTTCCATATTGAACATTTCCATCATCATGGTCCTTTGCAGTGTCGGCATATGTTTGATATTCAGACAGAAAGAATACTTATCTGAATTGCATAATACTGTCGACCGTTCCATTCCTTCCACAAAAAGTGAAACATCAAATTCGGCTTTCAGGTTTTCAAGGGATTTGGTTATATATTCATTTTCCCTGTAAAAAGGCAGGAACCAGTTGCTTAACTCATCAAAAAAATCAAATCTTTTCAGCATGGCAAATGCACTGATAAATACATCGGAACCTTCCATCTGGAGAGTCGAGAATTCTTCAAGTTTCGCATAAAGATCAGGAGTATCTTTGAATACAGTCTCCCATTCGGGATTTTTCTCCTCGATGTTTTTAATGCTCGATATGTCCTCAAGGTTCAGTTTTTCCTCGAGTGTAGATTTTATTTTCATCATCTCAGGGAAGATTTCTTCCCGGATTTTGCGTGTTACCTTTTCTGTTTCCCTTGCTTTAAGATACTGAAGGATAATAGCTTCAACATTCCTGCTAAAATCTTTTTCTTCCCTTGTCAGTTTTAGACGGGATTCAATTTCGGGATAATATTTTAACCTGTGGTCGTGAAAATAGAGGCCCAGAACTAGTCCCGTCAAAGCTCTTTGCCATACCTGATCTTCCTTACTGTCAAAAAAATCGAAAAGAAGATTGGCCTTTTGTACATCAAAATGACGCACCAGAGAAAGGGTCAGAGAGCTCACGAGAATACATTTATCGTACCATGGAATGGATCGTGAAGGAATGATCTGACTAACCAGGTTGATCTCATCCTCATGAAATTTATCTGTCATCCAGATTATCCTGAAAATATTCAGAAGGCTCCTTTGATAGTCCTCCTGAGCTTGCATTTTACTATGATCATCCTTTGATTTTGTATCTCCTAAAATATGTTCAATTTCTTTCTGGAATGACATGCTGTCAATCATTTTACCTGATTTCCCGGTTAACAGCTGAGCGGCCCTGTCAACCTCAGCTTTGATAATATAATATCCGAGCAGTTTTTTATTAAAAATTATATCATCCCGTATATCATCAGCAAGCTCAAGTATTGACTTCATAAGGTGTTTGTATACTTTTTCCTTCTCGGGATCATCCGATAGCTCAAAAGAATATTTTAATATGTTCCTGTAGGTTTCATGGTGCTGTTCAAGCTGGGTTGCAAAATCCTTGTTTTTGCATTCAAGCGTAAGCTGTTCCAGCTGTTCCAGTGCATCTATCACCTGATGGCCGGCAACATT
>CAZEKO010000376.1:0-2186 GCA_964512775.1 uncultured Bacteroides sp.
TTCAGGAGGCTGTCGGGATATCCAACCGGGATTTCCTGTTGCTCTGAAAGGGGCTTAATAATAAGGAAGTACGCTGCGGCCAGGCAAATCAGGATAACTGAAATGACAGCAAGTATGAGATACCTGAATTTCAAAGGCTGGGATTATTAAATGACCACATTGACAATTTTGCCAGGGACTATGATGACTTTTTTAGGTGTTTTGCCACCCAGCCACTTATCGGCCTTTTCATTGGTGAGTACGGCTTTTTCAATGTCTTCAGTGCTCATGTTTAGAGGGAGTTCAAGACGGAATCGAAGCTTGCCATTAAAAGAGATGGGGTATTCAAATATTTCCTCAATGAGATAAGTCTTGTTGTATGTCGGCCAGGGCTGGAAGGAGATAGATGGGGCATTGCCAAGCATTTCCCATATTTCTTCAGCGAGGTGCGGGGCAAATGGTGACAGAACCTTTATGAAAGTTTCTGCAGTCTCCCTGGTTATTTTTCCTTTTTTAATACACAAGTTCGTAAAAATCATCATCTGCGAGATAGCCGTATTAAATCTCAGCCCTTCGATGTCATTTTCAGCTTTTTTAATGGTCTGGTGCAGGGATTTGAGAATCTCCATATCTTCTTCTCCGCCCGCAGTGATATTTTCCGGACTGCCAAAAAATCTGCTGACCTTGTTGAGGAAATTAAATACACCTTTTATCCCGCTTTCAGACCATGGCTTGGTGGCTTCAAGGGGGCCCATAAACATTTCGTAGAGGCGCATTGAATCGGCCCCGTAATTTTTGGTGACATCATCCGGATTAATCACATTTTTCAGCGATTTGGACATCTTTGCCACTATTTGTGTCAGTTCTTCACCGGATTTTTTATGGAAGAACCTGTCATCTTTCTCCTCGACTTCATCACTCGGCACTTTTGCCCCGGTGGATGATTCATACGCATAGGCAAGTATCATTCCCTGGTTGAATAATTTAGGGAAAGGTTCGTCTGTTGATACAATTCCCAGGTCAAACAGTACCTTATGCCAGAAGCGGCTGTAAAGTAAGTGCAAGACTGCATGTTCTGCGCCGCCAATGTATTGATCCACAGGCATCCAGTATTGTTCTTTACGTTTATCGAAAATTTCATTATTGTTAGCGGGGTCGAGATATCTTAAATAATACCAGCACGAGCCTGCCCACTGGGGCATAGTGTTAGTTTCGCGGTGTCCTTTTCTCCCCTGTTCATCAACAACGTTAAGCCATTCACCTGCGTTGGCAAGGGGGGATTCTCCATGTTTGCCAGGCTGGTAGTTCTTGATTTCCGGAAGTACCAATGGTAATTTAATATCCTCCAGGACGGATATTTCACCGTCTTCCCAATGGATGACAGGTATGGGTTCGCCCCAGTATCTTTGCCTGCTGAACAGCCAGTCGCGGATTTTATAATTCACCGCATATTTTCCAAGGTCTCTTTCTTCAAGCCATTTAATGATTGTGCTGATCCCGTTTTCCTTATTCATCCCGTTAATATTCAGTCCGGTTTCAGGGCAGGATGAATTGATATACTGGCCATCTTCGATCCAGCAGGCTTTTGATTTCAAAACCTTGTCACGAAGAATGGGTTCTGCACCAACCGGGTCCATAATACAGACGATAGGGAGATTAAATTTCCCGGCAAATTCGAAATCACGTGTGTCATGTGCAGGTACAGCCATTATAGCGCCTGTTCCATAGCCCATGATTACATAATCAGCCACCCACACGGGGATCTTTTTATTGTTCACCGGGTTGATTGCATATCTTCCGGTAAAAACACCGGTTTTTTCTTTAGCGAGGTCGGTACGCTCAAGATCTGATTTTTTGGCAGCTGCATGGATATAATTATTTATTTCGACAGCTTTTTCAGATAATGTGATTTTATCTAACAGAGGGTGTTCAGGAGCCACCACCATATATGTAGCACCGAACAATGTATCGGGACGGGTGGTGAAAACCCTGAGTTTTTCCTCAATTCCGTCCAGTAGAAAATCCACTTCCGCTCCTTCGGACCGGCCGATCCAGTTTTTCTGTTGATCCTTGATTCCCTGCGGCCAGTCAAGGTTATCAAGTCCCTGTAATAAACGTTCAGCGTACAATGGGATCCTGAGAAGCCACTGTTTAAGGTTTTTCTTGATTACCGGATTACCGCATTTTTCGTGGGTGCCGTCGTTAAG
>CAZEKO010000377.1:0-2175 GCA_964512775.1 uncultured Bacteroides sp.
GAAGGGAATTTATTTTTATCCACATTGCTCCAGATCCACCAAAACGCCAAGGGACAAGTTACAGCGGATATACAAAAATCCTGGGCAGATTGCAATGAGTAAAGCAATTAATCATAAATCATTTAAATTTAATTTGCGTTAAAAAAAGGCACACTGAATATGCAACATTAAACTGGACATAAGGTTAATGTTGCATATTCAAAATAGTTACGACTCACGACTCACGCCTCACTCATCTCTGCATGTTGCTTTTCATCAAATTCCTGTTCAGCTTATCCTGATTGTGGTCATACCTGAAGGTAGCAGTTTAGTGATTTGCTATATAACAGAATTAATCATTGGGGGAATTTTTGAATACAATGTGCATAATGATCAGTGATATAAATACTTCCGTCATCAGTTGTCGTGATTCCCAGTGGGAAATGTTTACTGTTATCGAAGATACCGGAAGTGTACCACTGAACCAGAAATTCTCCTTCAGAATTGAATTTATGGATACGAAAATTATACCGGTCGCATATAAATATTTCTCCAAATTCATTTACTGCAACGCCATGTGGTTCGCTGAACTGCTCTCCTCCTGAGTCCCTTCCTTCGCCATATTCGCCAAACCTCTTAATCAGAACTCCATCCTTAGTGAAAATAGAAATACGATGGTTCTGTCTATCGCTCATAATTATGTTCCCGTCTTTTGTAACTGCAATCTCATGTGGCATGTATAATTTAAATCCAATACTTTCCTGGTCACCCCATTTTGATAGAAATTTTAAATCAGAGTTGAACTTTTGGATGCTGTAATTAAAAGCATCTACCACATATAAAACGTCCTTTTCATCTATTGTTATTCCATACGGATATTTAAGTTGTCCATCTTCCGACCCATATGAACCTATTGTTGCCAGGAATTCACCCGTTGGTGCGAACTTCTGAATTCTGTTATTGTTCATATCAGAAACATATACATTACCTTTTGAGTCGATTGCAATTCCATATGGATAATTAAATTCTCCCTGTTGATCACCTTCTTTACCCCACATTAAAATAAAATTTCCTTCAGAATCAAATTTTTGAATTCTGTGGTTGTGTTGATCGACCACATAAATATTTGAGCTCTTATCAGAGGCAATCATCGTCGGGTATTTAAATTGTCCCGGCTTATCTCCGAATTCACCCCATTGTTTTATCATAGATATACCATAATTCTGGGAAGCTGATGGTTTGATATAAAGACAAAACAGCAGAGTTATGAGAATAACTTTTGTCATTTGAAATTTCTTCATTTCTTCTCCTCCTCATTAATTATTTTGAAAGTGTATTATCCAATACAGTAATGAATTCTTCGATAACTTCTTTAGGCTGTGTTTCATTTTCTGTCACATATTCTCTTCCAAATCCGCCATTCTGGCTGATATGCTTATTGAGGGCTTCATATTTTGTTTTCAGATAATCTTTAACATCAATGTGGACATCAGGTTTTCCCCTTCCATTCCTCTGAGCATCCTTATCAAGCAGCCATCCGTTGACTGTCATCCATAATTTACCAACAGGTATATTCTTATCCATCGCTCTGGTGAAAGCTAAATACATCATATAAGCCGTTCCTTCGTGATCAAGTTTTTCTCCACCAAGGGTATGTGTAATAACAATTTCAGGCTGATATTTCTTCAGCAGATCTACCACAACATCTACATCTTCACTATATCTGGTAGCAAGGTTTATCTGCCTTCTTCCAGGCGGATTATAATTCATAAAATCTTCTGTTGCGTATATTATCAGTTTCCGGCCAAGATAAATTTCAGGTTCACAAAAATCAAGGAATACAGGGACTGCCCCGTAGACTTTAGCTGCCTGCAAAGCCTCCTCACTTCTGATCTGTCTGGTTTCCAAACCCCCAACCGGGTATTCCAGGGGTGAATTTGAGACAGTAAAATTTGGCCCCTCAAAATAAGGTGTTCTTTCAATGTTGCATCCTGCAAGATTATTGGTGACACATACATACACACCTTCATATCCCATTGAAATATACTTTGCAAATGTGCCTCCTGCAATTTCATCAACATCATCAGCATGTGCGCCAAAGACCATTATACATTTTCGCGGTTTTCCCTGTCCCTGGACTATGAAAAAACTGGTCTGAATAATAACCAGAAAAACTATCAATAATGGGATTAATAA
>CAZEKO010000378.1:0-2172 GCA_964512775.1 uncultured Bacteroides sp.
CTGCAATTGCATGCAGGTCAGACACCTGATCCTGTAACTCATGCCAGAGCAGTTCCCATTTATCAGACAAGTTCATATCTTTTCCGGGACTCTAAACATGCCGCAGACTTGTTTGCCCTGAGAGAATTCGGGAATATTTATACCCGGATCCAAAATCCAACTACAGACGTGTTCGAGCAAAGGATTGCCGCACTTGAGGGAGGTGTAGGAGCACTCGCAACTTCCTCAGGACAATCAGCTCAGTTTCTCGCGCTGACAAACATTCTTGAAAGCGGGGATAATTTTGTCTCTACTTCGTACCTGTACGGGGGAACATATAACCAGTTCAAAGTTCAGTTCAAAAGGCTGGGGATACAAGTGAAATTTGTCGATGGAGACGATCCTTCTGATTTCGAAAAACAAATCGACAGCAAGACAAAGGCCATATATGTTGAAAGCATCGGAAACCCGAAATTTAATATCCCGGATTTTGATGCACTGGCGAAAATTTGTCAAAAAAACGGGATACCTCTTATTGTGGATAATACACTTGGAACAGCCGGATATCTATGCAAGCCAATAGAACATGGCGCTAATGTGGTTGTTCAGTCAGCCACCAAATGGATTGGAGGTCACGGCACCAGTATTGGGGGTGTAATTGTGGATGCCGGTAATTTTAACTGGGCTAATGGGAAATTCCCCCAGTTCACTGAACCTTCAGAAGGTTATCACGGATTAAAATTCTGGGATGCATTTGGCGATAAATCACCTCATGGGAATATAGCTTTTATAGTAAGGGCAAGAGTGGAAGGAATACGGGACTATGGAAATGCTTTGAGTCCGTTTAATGCCTTTCTCTTCATCCAGGGTCTGGAGACTCTCTCCCTGAGGGTAACGAGGCATTGCGAAAATGCACTGGAACTGGCCACCTGGCTTCAAAAACAGGATTGGGTTGAAAAAGTGAACTATCCCGGACTTCCCGGCAATCCATACCATGAACTTGCAAAAAAATACCTGATGAATGGCTTCGGAGGAGTGCTTACCTTTAATATCAAAGGAGGTAAAGAGGTTGCAGAAAAATTCGTAAACAATGTCGATCTTATAAGTCACCTGGCTAATATAGGGGATGCCAAAACTCTGATCATCCATCCTGCTTCAACTACTCATGATCAGCTTTCTCCTGAAGAACAGCTTTCATCGGGAATAGAACCGGGAATGCTCAGGATATCTGTTGGTATTGAACATATCGATGATATTAAGGAAGATCTGCAAGGCGCATGGAGGAAAACAATTAATAATAACTAATTAAGAGACGATGCCTATCAACATTCCCGATAACCTCCCGGCAGCATCCATCCTAAGGGATGAGCATATATTTGTGATGAGCGAGACAACCGCCATACATCAGGATATTCGTCCCCAGAAGATACTTATCCTGAATATAATGCCGGTAAAACAAACTACTGAAACTCATATCCTTCGTCTCCTTTCAAATACTCCTCTTCAGATAGAGATTGACTTTATGTACCCGGAAACACATATTCCTAAAAATACACCCATTGAACATCTGAAGGCCTTTTACAAAACTTTCAGCGAAGTCAGAAATAACAAGTATGACGGGATGATAATAACCGGAGCTCCTGTGGAACAATTGCCATTTGAAGAAGTTACCTACTGGCCTGAATTGGTGGAGATTATGGATTGGACTACCCATAATGTAACTTCAACGATGTTCATCTGCTGGGCTGCCCAGGCAGGATTATACCATTTTTACGGCGTTCCGAAATATATGCTCCATGAAAAAATGTTCGGCATTTTTTATCATACTGTAAATAATAAAAAGATCCCCCTGGTAAGGGGATTTGATGACATATTTCCTGCCCCTCATTCAAGACATACCGAAATACGGCGCGAAGATATTTTAAAAGTCAGGGATATTGAATTAATTTCCGAATCTTCAAAAGCCGGCGTTTATATTGTTACGTCGCTGGATGGGAAAAGAATATTTGTCACAGGTCATTCTGAATATGACCCGGATACTCTGAAAACAGAATATTTCAGGGATCTGAACAAAGGGCTGGATATCCATGTCCCAGAAAATTATTTCACCGATGATGATCCCTCCAGACCTCCTCTTGTCAAATGGCGCAGTCATGCAAACCTGTTGTTTACAAACTGGTTAAACTATTATGT
>CAZEKO010000379.1:0-2153 GCA_964512775.1 uncultured Bacteroides sp.
ATTCTTCTGATAATAATATTGGTTATCATTACTGCATTGATAGCCACCCCGTTACTTTTTAAGAAACAGCTGCTTCAGAAAGCAAAAGAAGTGGCAAACACTAGCGTTAATGCAAAAGTTGATTTCAGTGATTTCAGGTTAAGCTTATTCAGGGATTTTCCAAAATTAAGTGTTTCATTACTGGATGTTTCAGTAGTTAATTACGAACCATTTGAAGGAGATACGCTGGTTGCATTTGATAAGTTCAGCGCTGCTGTTGACCTTATAAGTATCATTAAGAAAGATGCTATCCGGGTAAAAAGCATTGTTCTTGACAGGCCTGTTTTAAACGGAATCATTCTGGAAGATGGTACTACAAACTGGGATATTGCATTGCCAGCTGAAAGTGTTGAACCAGAAGAAGTAGATACTACTGTATCACAGACAATGGATCTTAAAATAGCACTGAAGAAATTTGAGATACGTTCAGCCAGGTTAGTATATGACGACAGGAGCACGGATATGAAAGCGTCTGTTGAGAATCTCAATTTTATCCTGGCAGGGGATCTTTCTCAGGATTTTTCCTCATTGGCAATCGAGTCTGAATCTGAAAAAATAAACTTTGTCTACGGAGGGGTCAGGTATCTTAAGGATGCCATACTTAAGATGGTTTTAAATGTAGATGCTGACCTGGCAAATTCTGTTTATACTTTAAAAGAGAACAGTGTTGCACTAAATGCATTGGAGCTGAGATTCGACGGGAAGGTTGGAATACCTGATGATGAAACAATATCAGTGGATTTGACTTTTGATACACCATCTACCGGATTTAAGAGTCTTCTTTCATTGGTTCCTGCAGTTTATATGAAAGACTTCCAGGATGTCCAAACGGATGGTAAACTGATGCTTAAAGGAGAAATAGCTGGCATACTGCAAGGAGAAACAACACCTTCAGCAAAGGTCGAACTTGTAGTTGAAAATGCCAGGTTCAGTTATCCTGATATGCCAAAATCAGCTGAAAATATAAATATCAATGCAAAAGTCAATTATGACGGAATTCAGAATGATAATACAATAATAGATATTAACCAGTTCCATGCGGAATTAGGAGGAAATCCTATCGATTTAAAGATGCACCTTATTACGCCGATTAGCGATCCGCAAATTAATGCTCACATCGTAGTAAATATTGATTTTGCGTCACTTTTAGATGTAGTGCCATTGGAAGATATCAGTTTAGCCGGAATGCTTGATGCCAACGTTGATTTGATAGGTAAAATGTCTTCCGTTGTAAATGAACGGTATGAAGAATTTAAAGCAGATGGAACTATCCACATTCAGAATTTTGAATTCCGTTCACCTGATATTCCAAAGCCGATAATGATTGATCAGACAACGCTTAGTTTCTCACCCCAATATGTCCAACTGGAAGCATTAGATGCAAATATTGGATCAAGTGATGTTCATTTAAAAGGGAAGCTGGAAAACTTTATCCCTTATCTGTTGGCGGATGGAACAGTGAAGGGATCTCTTGACTTTAATTCTCAATTGCTGGACTTGAATGAATTTTTAGGTGGTGAAGAAGAAACTGAGGAAGTGAAAGATACAGCCGAACTAACGGTTTTCGAAGTGCCGGGGAATATTGATTTTGCACTTGTATCAAACCTGAAGAAATTAAAGTATGATAAACTTGACATAGAAAATGTAAATGGAATTATTTTAATTAAGGATAAAAAGGTATCTCTCACTAACCTGAGTATGAATCTTTTGCAGGGAAGTCTGGTGATGTCAGGTGAATATAATACACAGAATATTAAAACCCCATTTGTTGATTTTAAGCTGGATATTAAAACGGTTGATATCCCATCGGCTTTCACTTCATTAAATACAATTCGTATACTTGTCCCTGTTGCTGAACTGGCAAGAGGAAATGTATCTACCAGTTTCTCTTTAACAAGTTTTCTTGACCAGCATATGAATCCTTTATTAAATTCCATGGTTGGATCAGGCAGGCTGATGTCCAACTCTGTTGAGATCAATAATTCTAAGACATTTGAAAAAATTGGTACAATATTAAAAAATGACAAGTTTAAGGTTCTTAATTTGAATGATCTTGATGTTGATTTCGAGGTACATAATGGTCGAGTATATATTAAGCCTTTTGATATTAAAAT
>CAZEKO010000380.1:0-2144 GCA_964512775.1 uncultured Bacteroides sp.
AAATTCATATTATATAAGGATAAAAAGAATGATGAACCTGCGGGATCATTTGAGATTGAAATATCTCCGAAAAAAGGGCTTAATGAGCTTTTTATTTTTGTGGTCAGCCGGTCTTCAGACTGGAAGTTCAGGATTATGTCATCTCGGGAAATGAAATTACATCCTGTTAATCATACTCTTTCTGAAGTGATCTGGGAAACGGAAAGCAATCTTCTTACTCCTGAATCAGTTTCATATGATCCCGAATATGACATGTACTATGTGTCAAATTATGACTACATGTATTACACTAAGGGTTATCCTACCGGATATATTTCCAGAGTGAGTTCAGATGGAAAAATACAGGACCATGAATGGGTCAAAGGACTTTTTGCACCAACCGGAATTTGTGTATATAAACACAAACTTTACATAATAGTAAGAAATGGTGTGGTTGTGATTGATACAAAAAAAGGAAAGTACGTTACCCAGTTTGATATTCCTGACACTGATTTCCTGAATGATATAACAGTTGATTCCCTTGGCAGGATATATATTTCAGATTCATCAGGAGATCCCGGCAAACCGGACATTTATATCCTTGAAAATAAGGAAGTTAAACCATGGCTTCAATCAGAGTTGGTATCAAATACAAATGGAATATATGCATATCAGGGGAAATTGCTGATCGGCAATAATGGTGAAGGCCTTTTCCAGGCTATTGATCTTAATGATAAAAGCATAAATACAATTTGCAGTCTTGGTGCAGGTACAATAGACGGTATAAGGGTTGACAACCAGGGGAATTACATCGTTTCACACTGGGAGGGTAAAATATTCAGGATAAATCCCCAGGGGCAGATTACCGAAATATTTGATACACGACTTGAAGGTTATAATGCTGCCGATTTTGAGTACAGCGTGAAATCCAATACACTTTTTATTCCAACATTCCTTGGAAATAAGGTAACAGCTTTAAAATTAAGCTATTAATATAATATGAAATCACATCAATTCTTTAAGGTATTTATTATACTATCATTAGTTTCTTTTCAAAGTTATTCCCAGGTAGATGCAAGAATGTTCAGGTTCCCTGATGTTTCTGCAACACATATCACTTTCACCTTTGCAGGTGATATCTGGATTGTTGAAAAAGATGGAGGACTGGCTTACAAACTCAGCTCGCCAAAAGGTGAAGAACAATCTGCAAAATTTTCCCCTGATGGTTCCAGAATAGCATTTTCAGGTAATTACGATGGAAATCAGGACGTATACGTTATTAATACTCTGGGGGGAAATACTGAGAGACTTACATATCACCCCGGTGAAGACAGGGTAATCGACTGGCATCCCGATGGACAAAAGGTCTTGTTTTCATCTTCAAGGGAAAGCGGGACGCAGCGGTTTTCTCAATTTTACCTGTTATCTCCGGGAAAGCCAATACCTGACAAGCTACCTGTGCCATACGGAGTAACCGGGTGTCTCTCACCGGATGGCAAAAAGTTCGCTTATACTCCATCAGCCAGTGAAATGTCAACATGGAAAAGGTACCGTGGGGGTAACGCCGGAGATATCTGGATATTCAATCTCGAAACCTTTGAGGCTGAAAATATTACTGACAATGATGCAGTGGATGGTTATCCTATGTGGCACGAAAACACCCTGTACTTTTTATCAAATCGTGGTACAGAAAACAGGCAGAACATCTGGGCATATGATCTGGCAGGTAAATCGATAAGACAGGTTACTCACTTTGATCAGTTCGATATACATACTCCATCAGCAGGACCGTCCGATATTGTTTTTAATGCCGGAAGCAATCTGTATCTGCTAGATCTGAAAACAGAAAATGTAAAAGAACTTAAAATCGAAGTTGTAACTGATCTTTCCTCATTAAAACCACGGCTGATCAATGTAAGTAAGAATATTGAGAATGCATTCCTGTCACCTGATGGAAAAAGAGTTGTATTTGAAGCACGGGGTGATCTTTTTAGTGTTCCTGCTGAACATGGTTATATCCTTGATCTTACTCAATCCCCAGGTAGCAGGGAAATATTCCCGGTATGGTCTCCGGATGGAAAAAACATCATTTACTGGAGTGATGAAAGCGGAGAATATGAATTATATATTATCCCGGCAGACAGTACAGGTGACACTCAAAAACT
>CAZEKO010000381.1:0-2127 GCA_964512775.1 uncultured Bacteroides sp.
ATAACATTCATGCGAACGATAACCTTCATCCTTGTTATAGCCTTCCTCGTCCAAATGGTAGAAATCATCCTTAAAAAAGTCAGCCCTTCATTGTACCAGGCCCTCGGGATATTCCTTCCATTAATTACTACAAATTGTATAGTGCTGGGTGTGGCAGTCATGTCAGTTGATAATGACTATAACCTTCTTCAAAGTGTGGTTTTTTCTTTTGCCAATGCCGCGGGATTCGGACTTGCATTGATTCTTATGGCCGGTATAAGGGAACAGCTTGATCTCGTTAATATTCCCAAAGGAATTAATGGTGTACCAATAGCTTTTGTTGTAGCCGGATTACTTGCGCTAGCATTTATGGGATTTGCAGGAATCGTTTAATGTTATCCACAACCTATTTGGATTTGTTTTTTTTCCTGTCCAGTCCATATTGATATTTTGCAGCAAGAGCTGCACCAACAAGTCCAGCATCATTTAACAATTTCGCGGTTACAATCTTTGCTTTAACTTTAAGAAATTCAATAAATTTATCGGTTTTTTTACTGGCCCCCCCACCCAGGATTATTAAATCAGGCCAGAGAAGTGCTTCAATCGCAAGAAGGTATTCATTGAATTTGTTTCCCCAATCCTCCCATGATAAATCAAGTTCTTTACGAATAGCATCAGAGCATTGTTTTTCAGCATCCATTCCGTGAAGCTCTATATGACCCATTTCAAGATTTGGTACCAGCCTTCCGTTCGAAAATAAAACGGTTCCAATACCTGTACCAATCGTTAATAAGAGGACAACTCCTTTTTTATCTTTCCCCGCACCAAATTTCATTTCCGCGAGTCCTGCTGCATCGGCATCATTTATAGCATAAACCGGCAGTCCTGTTGACTTTGATAATAATTTATTAATATTTGTATCTATCCATAATTTATCAACGTTGGCAGCAGTACGGACATATCCTTTTTGTATGACACCCGGGAATCCACAGCCAACAGGGCCTTTCCATTTAAAATGTTTTACAACATTAGTTACCGCCTGAGCAATAGCCTTTGGAGAAGAAGGATCAGGGGTCTCAATCCGAAATCTGGACTCAAGAATTTCTCCATTTTTTATATTTATCGGGGCACCCTTAATACCGGATCCCCCGATATCAATACCGAGTATCTTCTGAAATTTCATACGCAGCTATTTAACTTTGTGTAATTGAATTTTAAAATTAAGCATTTTTTCAGTACATTGTCGTCCTATCCTTAACAAAAACTGAGTTTTGAAGATAATATTATGGAAAAGTATATTCTTAGTCTATTAAAGGAAAACAGCAGGGTTATCATACCTGAATTCGGAGCTTTTATTATAAGACAACTAAATCCTCCTGAAATTGCTTTCAACAGTCTTTTAACATTCAACGATGGTATCCTTACGGAATATGTAAGCCAACATGCAGGAATATCATTCATTGAAGCTTCTGCAAAAGTTTCTGATTATGCTGAAAAACTTAAAGCTGACCTGCTGCTCCATAATAGATTAACTTTCAATGAAATAGGATGGGTATGGACAGATGATACCGGGGAAAAGCAGTTTACTCCATGGAAGGAAACAGGAAGTATCCAGACAGAAACTCACCCGGGAATGAGAGATATTGAATCTATCCTGAAAGAGGCAGAACTTACTGCAAAATCCGAAGCAGAAATTATTCCGGAATCCCCGATCATTCCAACCGGGGAGCAGGTTCCATTTGTACTTGATGACACCTTGAAAGATGTTGATATAGATGCCACTAAAGATATATTACCAAAAAAATCTCCTGAAGAAGAAGCGGTAACCCCAGATACCTCTCCTGAATCATTTTCACTGGAAGATTCTGGTATTACTGAAACGTTAGCTGATATCAGCGTTGAAAAACCAATCATCCCTCAGGTAAACGAATCTGAAGTTAAGCATGATCTCCATCAGGATGAAGCATTGACCGAACAAGTAATCCAAAAGGAAGTAATAACTGATAAGCAAATCATAGTTCCAGAAGATACAACGGTTTCAACAGTTTCAGAATCTATTCCTTATAAACCTAAGAAGCCTCTGGAACAAGTCTGGCAAGAAAACGAACTAAAATCTGCTGATTTTTCTAAAGCACAAAAGGAAAAGAA
>CAZEKO010000382.1:0-2119 GCA_964512775.1 uncultured Bacteroides sp.
TCTTTAAGAAAGACGCTCGCTGGTGCCCCATCAATAGCCCTGTGATCATATGTCAGTGAAAGACCTATTACTGGAATGAAACCAATGTCTCCATTCCCCAGGTCAGAAGGCCGGTAAATTATGGTGTTCACTCCCAATATTCCCGACTGAGGAATGTTAAGTATAGGGGTGAACATTTCGATACCGTAATTGCCCAGGTTAGAAACAGTGAAAGATGCTGAGGTACTTGCCAGCAATTCCGGATCGATATTACCCTTCCTGCATTGATCCGCCAATGATTTCAGCCCAGAGGACAATTCCGGCAGAGACATCTCATCTGCATTTTTGAGCGCAGGGACCATAAGCCCTCTCTCCGTATCAACTGCGATACCAAGATGAACCTTATGAAATGTTTTAATACTGTCTCCAAGGAAATGGGAATTGATTTCCGGCCTGATCGTAAGAGCTTTGATGACAGCATAACATACCATATCGGTAATCGTTATGTTTTCACCAAACTCTTTTATCTGGCCGCTTTTGAACATTTTTCTGTACTCAAGTATTTTCCTCGCATCTGCACTCAGGTGATGAGTTAACTGGGCAGAATTCTGTAAGGATGCATGCATATTTTCAGCAATGATCCTGCGGATATTTGAAATTTTTTTAATGACAAATTCATCATTTGTCGTGGTTGTTCTGGTGACCAGATCAGCCGCTCTGAATCGTCCGCCAGGGCCTGTCGGCATAGGACCGGTGGTTTTACCCTCTTGTTCCAAGACTTCTGATGCAAGAAGCGTAGTTCGCAAAGTAGCAGCTGCAATTTCGATGTCTCGTTCAATTATCCTTCCATCGGGACCAGTACCTCTTACCCTGGAAAGCGGAACATTTAACCGGTCGGCAAGTTTCCTGGCACGGGGTGATATTTTTATCTGATCAGGCTCAGAAAAATACTCAGTGGTATTGGATTCAATTTGTTCACCGGTATCTGTTTTGAAGATTACATCAGATTCCGATAATTTCTTTGATGAATCAGTGGTTAAAGATGACTCCCCTGGTTTGAATCCATCAACGGATTCTCCTGGCTGACCGATAACGGCAATATTCGAAAGAACCTTTACTTCTTCACCATCCTGATAGAATATTTCAAGAATGGTGCCGGAAGCAGGTGCTTCAAGTTCAAATGCTGCCTTGTCGGTTTCGTAGGAGAGGATAATCTCTCCTTTATTTACCAGATCACCTTTTTTCTTATGCCATTGAGCAAGGATACAGGTTTCTACTGACTGGCCCTGACGGGGCATTATGACTGGAGTTGCCATGGAATAATTATATATAAAAGATTAAATACTTGTTAGTATAAGTAAGTAATTATAATTAATTATTATAATTTTAATAGTTGATTATTAGAAAATTAATAAATTGCATAAAATTAAGAAAAATAACTTGTATATACAAGTTGCATGAAGAATTTTTATTAAATTGTGGCCTGAAAAGGATATTAAATGGCACAAAGTGTACCTCAGTACCGCAAACTTTATGAAATATTGCGCAAGCATATTGTGGATGGAATTTATAAGGAAGGTGATCTTTTGCCATCGGAGAATGAGTTATGCAATATTTATAGTATTACCCGTCCAACTGTCAGGCACGCGCTTTATGCCCTTGTAAATGATGGCTATATCAAAAAGCAGCAGGGTAAAGGAAGTATAGTATATGCTCTGCCAAAGGGTATAGGTATACTTTCTATTGCAGGTACAACATCAGCTCTTGGCGGAAAGAACCTGGAGACAAGAATAATAGTTAAACCATTTGTTGGAGCATGGGAGGAAAATTTTTTCTTCAGGTTATCGAAAGTTGAGGTCGAATCAGGATGTATTAAAATGGTACGTCTCAGATTGATTGATGGAAAGCCAATTTTTTACGATATTAACTATTTACCTAATATCAATCTTCCCCGGTTTACTTCCAGGAATTTTAAAAATAAGTCATTGTTTGATATACTCCGCGTATCATACAGGATTGAAGTGAAAGGGGGAGAGCAGAAGATCAGAGCTATCCCGGCCTCCGGTGAGGTCAGCAAATATCTGGGTGTCTCATCCGGTCATCCCGTTCTGCATCTGGAAAGAAAATTCGATACAAACAG
>CAZEKO010000383.1:0-2117 GCA_964512775.1 uncultured Bacteroides sp.
TTAAAGAAATTGCTTCCCGGAGGATTTCCATAACCAAGTGTGGCAAATCCAAATGCTTTGGGCATTCGTTTACTTTGTATGACTTGCAGGGCGGCATTGAGCTGTTCTTTCCTGAGGTCAAATAACTGCAATTCCGGACGGGATAATTCATTAGTTACCTCATCCCCTGGTGATGGAAGTACAAATTCTGCGGAAGCATCAATTTCAGTCCCGATGAGACCGGATAATATTTTCAGAAGCGAGGCTTTCCTGATCTTATTTTCGCCCAGCTGTTGTTCAAGCTTTATCTTTTCTGAAGTAATGACATCAATATCAGATCTTAATATGACACCGCTGGCAAGGGCTGAATTCATTGAAGAAATACGTTTATCTATAAGCTCAAGATAATTTTGCAGTAGTTCCCTCTGTCTGTCAAGCAGCAACAGGTTAAAATAATAACTATTTATCTGTCCGCGGAGCTTATAAAGGTCTGTTTCAGTTTGCATTTGATTAATATCTAGATCGGCTTTTTCGATAGCCCGTGCACCTTTTATTGCACCGCCATCATAAATGACCTGATTGATATCAACTGTTATTTTATACTGTTCATGCGGCAATGGTTTAATTAAATCGGCAATGCCCGGAACAGGAAGATCGCCAAGTATATCGGTCATATCAACAACTGAAGAGTTATAGATAAAACTTCCGTTTGCATCGAGTGTTGGCAGCCAGCCCCTTGAAAGGTTTTTATCTTTTAACTGCCAGATTTCAGTATAAGCTTCCTTTTCCAGAGCAAGTGCGTTTATATCAGCAGCTTTATCATAACACTCCTTAAGTGTTATTATTTTTTGTGAAAAGGCTGTAAATGGCGCCAGTAAAATCAATAGTATCAGGAATTTTCTTTTCATTTTCTGTGTGATTATTTTGTTATTGCTTTAATTACAAAATCCGCAGCATATTTTTTCCTTACCTCAATATATTCATCGAAATCGTAACCTAGTTTTTCCATAATACCAGAAATTATTGCTTTGGCGGCAAACGGGAATACGCTAAGTGCAGCAATGGATGTCATTAACTGCGGGATAGTCTCACTGGTGATATTATATTTTATCAGTTCTTCTTTATGTTGCTTTTCGAGAGTGGTCCATAATTTATTAATATCTATACTCTGAATCAGCTTTTTTATCCTCTCAGGATTGCGGTTTAATTCGTTCAGGAGGAATGATGGAAGCCTGGGATTTCTTTGCAGAAATGAAATATGCTCCCTGAAGAAGAACCTGATCTTTTCTTCAAGGGAGAGATTTTCATCAAGTACAGGTGCAAACTTCTTAAACATCTGTCCTGCAATTTTCTCAAAAACAGCATTGAAAAGATGATCTTTTGTACGGTAGTAATAATGCAGCAATGCCTTGTTTATTCCTGCATGGTTTGCAATATCCTGCATTCTCGCCCCGTCCATTCCCTTCATAATGAAGACCTCTGTTGCTGATTCAAAGATCTTCTCCTCGGTTTGTTTATCATTTTCTGTCATGTCTCTTAACTATTTAATTTAACCAGATAGATTAACTAATAAGTTTAACTAAAAAGTTAAAAATAATGCATGATTTTTAATTATGCAAATTTTTAAGTATAAATTTTTGAATATATTTTATCTGCCGCTTCTCATCCTGATCGAATCCTGATCATCTTTATCCTGATGAGTGGTATTTTTATACCTGCTGAAAGTATGCCTGACTTTACGAAGGAAACTTTGTGCCTCGGTCTTTATGCAACTGTGATCCTTAGCCTGACCATCTGGAGATATAGGAAAGCCTTATAAAAAGGGGACGAGGGGTCAAGGGGTCAAGGGGTCGAGGAATCAAGGGATTAAGGGTTCGATGTCCCAAGGTTACAGGGTCACAAAATATCTATTCTTTTTAAGAAAATAAGGCCGGAAGAAGATTTAACCGCTTTCAGGATAAAGTTAAATCTGTTAATATCCAGGCACAGGTCTACATCTTCGGGGGGCGAAAAGCCAGCATTTAAGGGATCATAAAATCTTTTTGCACTGGTATTTTTTATTATTCTGACCATTCTCTGGAAATCAACTACTCTGCCATTCAAAGTTTCGCTTATATATTCCGCACAGAAGGTATCCT
>CAZEKO010000384.1:0-2114 GCA_964512775.1 uncultured Bacteroides sp.
AAAGAGGTTGCTTTGAAATTCCAGGATAGTTAATATCATAATTTGGTAATTTTCAATATTTTAAATAGATTAGGCCGATATGTATGGAAAAATCATTACATATTGTCTCCTTTTTTGTTCATTTTTTATTACCCAGCCGATTATTTATGCCCAGGATCCGGTGAAAATCGACAGCCTGGAAAATGTACTTAAATCAAGTAACCGAAAAAACCGTTTTGATATTCTTATAGCCCTTTCAGCTGAACTTGCCAGGATTGATAATGCCCGCAGTTATGAGCTGGCAGATGAAGCCATATCACTGGCAAAAAAAAAGCATGATATTAAACTGGAAGTCTCAGGGTATATAAACAAAGGATATTGCCATGAGTTAAACTACGAGGATTCTATCGCTGAAACAATTTTCGAAAAAGCCCTTGAAGTAAGTGAGGAAAGAAATTATAGTGATGGAAAGGCAGAAGCTTTATTCAGAATAGGAAGATCATTGTCCTATCAGAAAAATTATTCCGGATCCGCCGAATATCTTGAACAGGCACTTCAGCTAGCGAGGGATATAGAAAACTCTAAAATTGAAGGACAGGTATTATCCTCCATAGCTGATAATCTGAGACAGTCTGGCAAAAATGATGAAGCACTGGTATACTATCAGCAGGCACTTGAGTCGGCCCGCGAGGCCGATGATATAAATACAATGGGAACTGTATATAGCAGTTTGGGATCGATTTATTATGCCCGGGGTTCTTTTCACGAAGCAATAAATAATTACGAGGAATCAAGGAAAATACGTATACAACAGGGGAATAAACTGAGGGTCGCACAAACAGAAAATAATATAGCGAATTCCTGGTATAACCTTGCCAGATATGATCTGGCAATTGAATATTATCAAAAAGCTCTTCCGGTATTTGAAAAGTTCAAATACAGCACAGGTATTGCTTCAGTTTACAACGGAATGGCCGTTATCTATTTTGAACAGAAGTTATACGATAAATCACTCGAAAATCATTCTAGGAAGCTGGAAATAAGCAAAGAGACCGGTAATCTGAAAGAAGTTGGCAATACTCTCAATAACATCGGGACTGTGTATGAAAAAATCACCTACGATTCTCTTTCTGAAATTCTGGGACAGGATTTTGAGGAATTAATAATCAGTGAAAAAACTGATAAATATCTCAAAATGTATTCAAGAGCCCTTGATTATTATACACAATCATTACAAATACGCAAGGATTTAAATGACCGTCCGGGCCTGCTTATTACTCTCGGCAACATTGGTTTAGCTTATTTACATTCAGGAAAGCTGGATATCGCAATGGAATACCTTGACCAGGCCAGGACTTTGAGCCAGGAAATGAATAATATCAAAGAACTTGCTCTTTCGATGATGAGGATTGGGCAGGTTTATAACTACAAAGGTCAATACGATATTTCAATCCGTTATCTCAATCAGAGCCTGAATTATGCCATACAGGCAGATCTGAAAGCTGTCATGGAGGATATATATATGATCTTCTCAAGCGTGTACGAAAAGAAACACGATTATTATCAGGCACTTAAATATTATAAATTGTACAGCAATATTAAAGATTCCATATCTATCAAGGAAACGTTGAATATGATGACTGAAATGCAGGTGAAATTTGAAACAGAGAACATTCTTAAAGCTAATCAGTTACTGCTAGTCCAGTCGCAGTTAAGTGAAGCCAGGGTAAAACAACAGAAAATAGTAATATATTTCTTTATAATCGTTCTTTTTTTAATCGGCGGGCTCGTGATATTCCTGTTTATTCAGAACTATAAAAAGAAGAAAAGATCAAAGATAAACGGGCATAAAAATTTGAATTCATTGTTCTGGTTTAAGAAGATTTCAATGAATAACTAATATTGAATGATTGTTGTTTTCAAAGCTGATTATTTATATTTTTGAAGGATATCGTATTTTTGTCAGATAAATTTCAAATGTCTGAAAAGTATAAAATATTACCCCTCTTTCTTTTATTTCTGATCTTTTTTAGCCAGAATCAACTTGCTCAGGACCAGGCAAAAGTTGACAGCCTTGACAATTTATTGATCTCGGCCACCGGGAAAGAGCGTTTCGAGTTATTGGTAATTTTATC
>CAZEKO010000385.1:0-2112 GCA_964512775.1 uncultured Bacteroides sp.
GGTGGAGGAGATTCTTCGAGTCTTTTCAGGAGGCTGGTTTCAGTTTTGATCTGCCCATTGGTCCTGTAAACCTCATTCAGCAATCCTGGCCTGTAGAATTCTTCAAAAAACTGGTCGATATTGTAGATCTGGGTGCCCTTGACGAAAAAAATTGATTTTTTTGCTCCCTCGGAAGCATCAAAATAGCCTTCTTTTGTCTTTATCAGCCAGTCGTTTTCACCAATAAAAATATATGTCAGCAACTCTTTGCCAGTTTTCATATCCCAGCTTTTGATCGTTCCATCATGACTGCCTGTGATAAGGAATTTCCCATCGGGACTGATATTAACAGAACTTACGGTACCCGCATGACCGATGAAGGTGGTGATTAACCTGCTTTCTGCAATATCCCAGAGTTTAGCAGTATTATCGTCGCTGCCTGTCACCATATATTTACCCGTTACATCTATATCAACAGCCTGTACTCTTGCATCATGAGCTGAAAAACGTTTCACCTGCATTCCTGTTCCAACATCCCAGATTTTTACCCTGCCATCCCAGCTGACCGATACCATAAGTTTACCATCGGGATGTCTTCTGATAGATGAAACCACATCGGTATGGCCAATAAGCTCTTTGACCTCTGATCCTGTATCAATTTCAAAAATTTTAAGTTTACCATCCAAACCTCCGGATAGCACATATAATCCGTTATGACTGAATTGTACGGAATAAGGTGAAGCATCGTCATGTGCACGAATTGCCTGGATTAACTCACCAGTATGAACATCCCAGATACGAACCAGACCATCCCAGCTACCGATGACAATATTATTTCCTTCGGGACTGAAATCAATGGAGAAATCAGGTAAATTGGATGTGCCTTCAGGAAGAGAGCGCACCATTCTGCCTGATTCCACTTCCCATATTTTGGTAGTTCCGTCAATGCTTCCTGTAGCCAGGTATTTTCCGTCAGGACTGAAATCCAGGGAGATGACAATATTTTCATGCCCCCTGAATGTCCGGATGAGTTTTCCGGTTTCAAAATCCATAAGCCTCGCATTATTACCGGTTTTCCCAATAGCCAGATATTTCCCGTCGGGGCTGAGTTTTATCTCATTCATAAATGTCACCCAGTACATGTAGCTATCTTCGAGGATTGTTTCATCCATATCATTTAGATACCCTCTCAGTTCCATAACCTTCTTTCCTGAAGGAACTCTCCATAATTTGGCCAACCTGTCTTCACAACCCGTAAGGATATAATTATTATCAGGACTGAATCTGATATCAGTAATATCATATGTCTTTTCCTTGATAGTGGTTATCAGCTTTCCTGTTTGTGCATCCCATATATAGCCGTTATTATACTCGAAAGAAGAAATGTATTTCCCATCTTTACTGAAAAGAGCAGTTTCGTAACTTGTCCGTTCTCCTTCCATTGTCAACAGGATTTTACCTGTTTCCGAATCAGAAATAAATATTGAATCCAAATATCCATATACTATTTTTTTGCCATCAGGGCTGAAGGAAGCAGAGATCGGGCAAGTCGCACATGACATCTCACCATATTTAAATTTTTTAATCTGCTTACCTGTAATAAAATCGAATATGAAAGTGGTCTGGTCATTGCTTCCTGTAAGAAGTTTTTTCCCATCGGGGTTGAACTCTACACTTTTTGCAGTCGGGTAATCAAAATTCTTCTCCATTGGGATATCTGTTATTTCAGGCTTAAATCGCCTGACTTCATTACCCGTCATAAGGTCCCAGGCAATTGCATGATTTTTTTTTGTGCCGGTAACAAGGTATCTACTATCAGGACTGAAAGCAACTGACAGGATATCATCATCAGGTACTTCCAGAGAACGGATCTTTTTGCTGGTTTCAACCTCCCATAATGTAAGGTTATAGCTGGCATCTACCGATGCCAGAAGTTTCCCATCCGGACTGAAAGCAAGCACCCAAACGGCACCAATATTTCCCAGGTACGAACGGATTTCCCGTCCATGTTCCATCTCCCAGAGTTTGATTGTCTTATCGGCACTGCCAGTGGCAGCAAACATGCCATCCGGACTAAAGGCAACAGTTCGTACAGTTGCATAATGGCCAGTCTGAATAACGGTTTCAATAGCC
>CAZEKO010000386.1:0-2106 GCA_964512775.1 uncultured Bacteroides sp.
TCATTATTGTGCCTTTGCCATATCCTTTTTCTATTTTATCGAGAGTCAGCTCAAGTGCTTTCAGCTTTTCCTGGCGGACCTTGTTTTCGTTTGATTCTGCATTCATTTTCTTCAACTGTTAAATTGTTAAACTGTTACATTGTTACATTTTTATAGTTTTAAGTAAATTAGCCATGTAGCCATATAGCCATGTAACCATGCAGGAATTTAGACATTTAGTTTTAAAGCTTCCAGTATCTGCTCAGAGTGATACTTAGTATCGACCTTATCAAATATCTTTATAATAATACCTTTTTCATCAATCACAAAGGTCTTTCTCAGGATCCCATTAAATATTTTACCATACAGTGACTTTTTCCCCCATGCACCATAAGCTTCAAGGATCGATTTTTCCGGATCAGTTATGAGATTAAACGGCAGGTTATATTTGCCTATAAAGTTAATGTGTGATTTTTCATTATCAGCACTAACACCAATTACCTCGAAACCTTTGCTTTTTAGTCCGGAATAATTATCCCGCAGGTTGCATGCTTCAGCAGTACATCCAGGGGTATTATCCTTTGGGTAAAAATACAGAATCACTTTTTTGCCTTTCAGTTTACTCAATGATATTTCATTTCCATTCTGGTCCTTTCCTGTAAAAAGGGGAGCAGGATCTCCTTCTTTTAAGTGTGCCATTTTTGTTATTCCAGGTATTAAAATGTAAAATTAAAAAGATTGAACTAATTAAACCATGTTGATGACATCTTATTAATACCATATTGTTATTTTTATTAAACTTGTTCCTGTATATTAATGACAGAAATATCCAAATATCGGTATCCAAAAACCAATTTTTTTATCATTTTGTCCAGGTATTTTTTATATACTGTTTTTCTGATAATATTAACCGGGATAAATCCGTCCGATGTTTTTCTTTGCGCACAGGAATCTTCAGATCCAGTTCTGCCAGATAAGCAAATACAACCACCGTTTGTCAATAGTCCACATTACAATAAAATTCTCAGAGATGCCATGATTTTACAAAATATGGTTGATTCACTGGAAGAACGTGCATATCAATACCGGCAGGAGATAATGTATATGGATAATGTTTCCGAAAGGAATAAGCTTCAGTTTCAACTGGGAATTCTTGAAGAAAATATACAAAGCGTTCAGGCAGAGACCGACAGTTTGTTTGGTATCCTGTCTGAGATGACCGTACTGGATGGGGAACAAACTTCCTTATTGATCCTTGATACAGTTATTGAAGGGATTAAAGTATATCATTATAATCTTGAAGAACTTACTAATGGAGGTAATCAGATAAATAATTCTGTGGCTGAGCAAAAAGTGCTTAAAGAAAACCTGCCGGCAGCCGGTGGATCAGATAATGTCTTTTCAATTTTACCCCGGCCTGCGTATTCTTCGGATCATCCCTTTGAATATGATTTTCAGATACCACAGGGCGTATTTTACCGGGTACAGTTAGCTGCAGTCAGTCAGGAAATAAATTGGGATCAATTTGGCGGAATACAACCGATTACCGTTGAGAAAACCAATGACGGGAAGTTTACAAAATATTTTGCAGGGAAATTTTCAAAATATTCCGACACGGAATCAGCTCTTAGCAGAGTTCGATCAGCAGGATTTAAGGATGCATTTATTGTAGGTTATTATAATGGTCATAAGATGTCGGTGGAACAAGTCCGTGAATTTGAAAAGTCAGAGCGTTAAATATTTTTATTAACTTTGCTATTAATGTATTGATTTGAATATGACAGAAAAAGGCAATACCAGGGAATCCCCGTTCTTCAGTGAACAGAACGATATTATGGGGCAGGAAGAGAATTCTCTTATTTTACATAATGATGATGTCCATACTTTTGATTATGTGATCGAAAGCCTTATTGATGTTTGTGAACACAGTACTGTTCAGGCTGAGCAATGTACTTTCATCATTCATTATAAGGGCAAGTGTGATGTTAAGAAAGGCTCTTTTGACTTCCTGAAACCCATGAAGGATTGTTTGATTGAAAAGGGGCTGAATGCAACAATCGACTGAACCACCAAAACCTGATCCGCAATGTCTATACTAGGTATTATTCTTCTTATTTTGCTGGGAGT
>CAZEKO010000387.1:0-2106 GCA_964512775.1 uncultured Bacteroides sp.
GTTGACATTGAATACAGTACACTCAATTTCAAACAGCCAACAAAGTATATTCCTCCCAAGACAATGGAGGTTGATACCCTTGGCCGGGTTTTTAATGTTTATCACTTTCCCAAATTTATCCCGGTTTATTCAGATGAGTTATTTGCGGAACTTGACCTGAGCGCTACTGTCAACTATTCATTTTTATACCCGGGTTCCACATGGGGTGGTTTCAATGTTGACCGGGCACGGGTAGTTGAATATGATGTACCAGCACAGAATGGATGGATACATAAGATTGATAAAGTGCTTGTTCCACCTCCCAACCATGATGATATACTGGAAGAAAGGGGTGAATACAGCATTTTCAATGACCTGGTTAACAAAAATACTTCTTACCAGTTCAGCTGGACTTATACTTATGATCAGGAAAATGATGGTGATCCGAATGAGGATGGTATACTGGATTCAATTTTCCTTGATGTGAACGATATCTTCCCTCCCGAAAGTTCACCGGACTTTGAGAATGTCGCAAATAACGGGCGTCAGAACATTCTCACTGTTTTTGCACCCACGAATGAAGCATTCCAGAGTTTCTTCACCAATCATACCAGAGGGTATGTTTCATTATATGATATTGGCAAGTTCTGGATGAACTGGTACCTGAGACATTATATCGGGCTGAATTACTGGCCGGCAGGATTCAGCACTCTTACTGAGGACTGGGAAATGGATCTTGCCACTTATATGGTGGATTGCAATGTTACTGAATCGGATATAGATTATATAACGATGGCAAGTAATGGACCATTTTGTGGGATCAATAAATACTTCCTTCCTAAAATATACGAATCCGTAGCCGGTCCTATTATAGGAGATAAAAATTATGAATGGTTCTGCGATGCACTCGTCTTCTATATGGCAGATAAAATGCTGAATGAAGAAAACCTTGTATTCACACTCTTTGCCCCATCCAATTCGGCATTCAGTGCAGCAGGATATACTTTCAGGAGCGGACTGGGCGGCTGGGGAATATATTCCAAATATAATCCACTGTCTCCCATACCGCGGGATGAAGCAACAGATATTGTCAAAACACATATTGTATTCGGGCAGTTATCAGAAGCTGATTTTGAGCCTGGTACTTTCATTGAGACTGTCCAGCGTTCTTATATAGGAGTAGAAGAAACCGGGATTTATGCAGGTGGGAATCTGACACTTTCAAAAGTAGGAAGTCCTGAAATAGTCAGCGGGAAAGGAGTGATTTATAGTATAGACAGGATGCTTGTCTCACCAGACAGGACAATCTTTGAAATTATTTCCAATCCGGATCTTTTTCCCCAGTACCAGAAGTTTTTCCAGTTATGTTACCAGGCTGATCTTATGATGCTGGATGAGAATCAGAATCCACTTAGCCTGAATAACATAGCTGTCGGAACTTATTATACCTGCTTCGTGCCCACCAATGAAGCTCTTAACCAGGCTATTCTTGATGGTATTGTTCCTGTAGATCCTGATTCATTGCAGCAATTCCTGCGTTACCATTTTGTGGAGGGGGTAATTTTCCCTGACGGGAAAAAAACCGGGGAGTTCAATACCACGAGGATTGATGAGGAAAGCGGGTATCTTTTTAATACAATAGAAATAATCAACCAGAAAGATGATCTTAAAATAAAGGATAACCTGGGAAATATCAGGAGTGTTATTGTGCCTAACCATCTGGCACGGGATGGAGTGATCCATCAGATTGACTCTGTACTATTGTTCAGGTAAGAAATTTATGTTCAGAAAGATTATTTATATAATATTTTTTCTGCTCGCAATACTTAATGAAATTGACGGGCTATGTCAGGAGCAGGTCATCCTGAAGGGGAAAGTTACTGACAAGGGATCCGGAGAGGCTCTGATAGGTGTGACTGTTATTGAAGTGAATGAACTGAACAGGACATTGAATGGGACTGTAACGGATATAAACGGAAATTTTGCCCTGAAACTGACAAGTGCTCAGACTAAGGTCAAAATCTCCTATATAGGATACAAGACTTATGAGTTTCCGATTTCCGGGCAGACATTCCTGGATGTCAGGATGGAGGAAGAAACGCAGCTTCTGGAAGAGGTCTCAGTTGT
>CAZEKO010000388.1:0-2094 GCA_964512775.1 uncultured Bacteroides sp.
ATGTTCTTCCGGTTTGTCTAAAGTCATTTCAATGAATCCATCATTAAGTTTTGATATGACTTGAAAGTTAATTATCCCGTATTCAGTTGGTTGGTTTTTAACTGTGATTTGTTCACCATCATCCAACCAGCGTCTCGGGATTGCTTTCAGAAGAACCAGTTTATCATCTTGCTGATATACAAGCATGCGCAGGAGCATCCTGTGAAATTCGGCATCTGCCCAGGGCAGGAACCAAACTCCGTAACGGTTTTCGCAGGGTGAGAGATTTTTATGCGAAACACCAGCAGCAAGTTGGTGGTAAAAAAGATTCACGTATTCCTCCATTTGGTCATTTTTGAAAAACATCGTGGATCTGGGTGAATAGAAGGGCTCTATGGTCGATATACCACGATGCAATAAATAAGCAGGAACATTTCCTTCATAGCGAATCGAATGAACCCAGTTTTCTGTGAGGGAAATCTCATTACGCAATAATGCAATCTGATATTTAGATTCAAATCCATAAATCCACCTGGCAATATCACTATTGCTTTCCACCACATCACAGTCAATAAGGTGCATAGGTCCGACATCTGCATAATTAATGTATGACCAGAAGTCATCCTTATTAAATTCTGGGGGCCGGGTTTGTTGAATCTCTGATGGAACATACGGAATTACCTGTCCATCAATAAGTGTTATCCGGTCGGTTCGTTCAATGGCCTTGAATAAGGCCTTTTGAATATCATCCCGATAACTGATTGCAGCTTTATCTATTTCTTCTGCACGTTTATGCCCTGTCGACTTCAGGAAATCTGCAGCACTTCGAAGACCGCGATAAGTCTGTGCATCAGTACATAAATATTGCCCGGATCCTTTATCATCACTGACGGTCCCTCCTGGCATCATCCTTGAGCCCCACTCGTTACCTGCCGTCAGTGTCCGTTGTGAAATTATCCAGTCGCATGCCTTCAATACGATATCTGTTATCCGGTTGCCCCAAACTGAATCTCCAGTCATCCGGTAATGTTCGCACAATGCCCATAGAGTATTTCCATGATTTGAAACCCAGGGTATAGGACAAAATTCCTTTGGAGGACAAAGGAATCCTTTCTTAGATATCCCCGGCATATTCGGAGGCTCCCTAACACTTTGCCACTCCAGGAATGGTTCAAGATATTGGGCAGCTTCAGTATTATAACCCCGCATGTCCAGAGAGACAGCGATGATCATAGTACAGTTGGGCCAAAAAGTTTCATACCATGCCGGAGATAATTTGGCATAAGTCATCCCGGTTTCCGGATCCTGGTCAGCTGTCACCAAAGTGTGCCAGAGACCTGCCCTGTAAAAGTTGTTCACAAATGAATCCGGTGTTATCAATACTGCATCCTGCCTGTAAAAATATTGCCAGTATTGTTTGACATTATTAAGTTCTGTCTCATAATGCCGGTCGAATAAATATTCCTTATCTGGTTCAATCGGAAAATATGGAAGTGCAATTGTCAGGTTCACTTTTCCCCCGGGTTTGCATGGGATCCTGATATGCAGCAGATTTTTAAAAAATCCTTTTTGCTGAGATCTTTTCAGAGCTGCTGAAAGATTCCAGTTAACGTTAAATTCATCAAAAAATTCTACTGCACTTTCAGGGGGGAGGTCGCTGATAACTGCCCGTATACGATTTTTATCATCAATCAGTTTGTTGCTTTCCAGGTGGAGTTTTCTGCCATAAGGAGGAAATACATCATCAGGTAATTCTTTATCAGTAGGTACCAGGATCTTATACCCAGAAAAATTTATCCACAGATGCACCTCTTCAGTATCGAAATCCTCCGGAGCATTTATTGTGACATACATCATACCTAGTGTCATTCCTGCAACACTTGCCGGATTCAATTCTTCCGGGACAAGGGAAGTTGCAAACGTTTGAATCGAATAGGAAATCTCGTTAGTGGACCATGTGGTTTCAATGATGGGAAGATAACCGTCCAGTAAAGTCTGACTAACCTGCCCTGAATCAATCACAGGAAAATCAGGAATGTCACCACCAGCAAATGTCATATGAAGCTGATCCTGTTCATATTGTTGAGTTATTTTTTCCTGAGGAGGGAAGACATT
>CAZEKO010000389.1:0-2092 GCA_964512775.1 uncultured Bacteroides sp.
ATGAATATTTCTTTTATGTGAGAAATGAAAAAAAGAATGAAGTCAGATGGATGTGTGCATGGGATACAACTGAAGAAGATATAATAGGATTTGTTAAAGTATTGAAAAATCTGGTATAAGCAAACTACTATCTCCGTAACTTAAAAACCGGAAATTATTTTTCAATGCATAATCATAAACTTTCTTCCATTCATCTCCAATAAAGGCACTGACCAGTAATAGCAATGTGCTTCTTGGCTGATGAAAATTCGTAATAATCCGATCTGTCATATGATACCTGTATCCTGGAACAATCATAAGTCGGGTATTAACATGAAAGTCCCTGATTGAATTCCTTTCTGAATAATCAAATAATGTTTCAAGACTTGCTTCTTTTGTAACCGGAACAATATTCTGATCTTCCCATTGATCAAGAGACAGGGTCGCAGGATCCATACCACTGTTTTGTTTTATCTTACAACCAAGCCAATAAATAGTTTCCAGGGAACGAGCTGATGTCGTACCAACCGAAGTTATCTTACCATTATGCTCCAGCAGTGATCTTATACTGGCCTTATTAATATAAATGTGTTCAGAATGCATAATATGCGTTTGAATCTCTGATGACAGAACTGGTCTGAAAGTGCCTGCTCCTACATGCAGGGTAAGCTCTAAGCCTGGAACCCCCTTTCTTTTTAATTCATCAAGGATTTCAGGTGTAAAATGAAAACCAGCTGTGGGTGCAGCAACAGAGCCATAAATGGATGAATAGACAGTCTGATATGTTATTTTATCTTCCGGAACAGGTTCGCGTTTAAGATATGGTGGTATGGGAATTAATCCAGTCATCTCAAGGATATCAGCAAAAGTAAAATTATCAGGCTCCCAGGAAAATTTTACCAGCCATGTCGTTTCAAACTTTTCCAGTTTTTCTGCAAGTATCCTGACCTTTTTATTATTATGATCAACCGATTTTTCCAAAAAACCTCTCTTCCATCGTTTTGCATTACCTATAAGGCATTGCCATGTTACCTGATATTTACTTTGTAATGATTGCTGATAATCAGCCGGATCTGCCGGTTCAATGCAAAAAATCTCAACCGAAGCACCCGTAGGTTTTCTGAAAAGAAATCTGGATTGAATTACACGGGTGTTATTAAAGACAAGCAGATCATCCTTCGAAAAATAGTCAACTATGTTCCTGAAAATAGTTTCTTGGATCTGGCCTTTCTTATATATCAGTAATTTTGAATTATCTCTCTGTTTAAGCGGAAATCTTGCAATACGGTCATCCGGCAGGACATAATCAAAATCACTGATATGAACATCGGGTTTATTCATTTTACTTAACCAATTGACTATTTCGGAGGATGCTAAAAATAGCTAATTTTGCATTAATTACATTGTCACATGAAAATAGGAGAGCGGGTTAAATTTTTAAATGACACTGGTGGAGGAGTTATCACTAAGATCATCGATCCGGAAAGGGTTTTGGTTAGGATTGAAGACGGATTTGAGGTTCCAGCAAAACTAAATGAACTTATACCTGATATTTCACAGAAAACTGATGTCTTTCTGAGTGAGAAAGTAGAAACTGAGAGTCCATCTCCGAAGGAAAAGCCTGCGACTGAACAAAAGAATTCAGGCCAGGTCTATTTAGCATTCACGCATGAAGGGAATCCTCGTCATCTGAACATGCATTTAATAAATGATACAGATTATCACATTTATTATATAATGGGATTACGGAAACTGGATCAGCATCTCTACAAATATTCCGGTTCACTTGAACCGGATACTAAAGTTGTTTTGGGGAATTTTAAAATCACAAAAACAGATGAACCAACATTTTTTTTAGTTCAATATATAGGTTATAAAAGCGGTTATTATCATCCATTCATACCTGTCAACCAGATAATTGAAATTGATACGCAACGGCTTGCTGATAAGCAATATGAATCAGAAAATGATTTTTTTGACAAACCTGCTGCGCTCTTTACTGTTGATGTGAATAATACAGAAAAATCGAAATTTCAGGATATATTATTTGATTTCTCAGACAAGGACTCAATGGTCGAAAAAATGAAACCTGAAACTGATAAATTGGTTACAG
>CAZEKO010000390.1:0-2085 GCA_964512775.1 uncultured Bacteroides sp.
GCCGTCTCAAGCTTTATTTTGAGACGGTTTCCTTTTTCATTTGCCTTATCAATTTCCTCACTCCCAAAACTATCCAAATAGGTTCTAGTTACAATAGTATCCTGATGCCCTAAAGCATCTGATATAATACCAATATATAGGAAATGAAGATTCCTGTCAGGCATGCGCTCTGAACCCTACTTACTGGCAGGCAGGCAACTGAGCTAACGCCCCGGGGATTTCTTTTTAACAGTCAGGATTTATTGTATATAAAGTTGAGTTGTCACTTTGATATTTGCTGTATTCCTTTTCTTGTCGAAAATAGTCGCTTCACAATATATAGGATTATCGACCTTCCCTTCTGTAAATTTCATTTTCACATAAATCCGTGCTTTGAAATCATCAGAACTGATACCTGTTTTAGTATAAGAATCATATAAATCTTCAAAGTACATAATCGGAGTATTGGAATTATCCACAGCCCGAACAAAAGATCCGGGAAAAACTCTTCCATTATTTTCATAAAAACCCGACAAACCTTCGAATACCAGATAAACAGTTTCATTAAAAGCAATCGCGCCATCTGTAATTACTTTATCCCGGTCAAAAGAAAACAAGTATATTTCATCGCAGGAAATATAGTTCGATTCTATGTTGATTCTCTCATTATTTATGACACTGAATGGCATTTCTGCTATAAAAATTCCGTCGCCCAATTTATCCCAGATTTTTATTAAAAGGGTATATCTATGATTTGAATGAACAGGGTTCTCAACAGTAAAATTTGCCTTTAATGACAAGGGTGAAAGATTTATACCGTTTATGGAATCTGCGTACAGATTTTCAGTTTGTATGATTGTATCTCCTCTTTCGTCTGTGACTTTTAATAGCATACCAGGAAAAACGTTTCCATCCACTTTGTTGAAACCTTCAATATTATTGAAATTCAGATAGAATTTTTCCCCGAAAATAAAAGTAATCCGGTCAGTTTTTTCTTCATCAATGGATATCCAGACATCATCACAGGAAAGACCTTCCGGTTTTGTAATTATACCTGTTGTCAGAACTTTACCTGTTGTAAGTTCTTTATTCGTTGTAAGATCTTTATTCGTTGATTTCCTGAAATCACAGCTTATTAAAGCAAATGACATCATCAGAGCAATTATGATTTGTGATTTCATAGTATTAACACGGCAGGCAGCTGAGCTAACGCTTATATCTGTGCAAGGTAATCTGTAGAACAGAACCCTTCGGTTCCATCGGCTGATTTAATATAATACCAGCCGTTATACATTTTTTTAATTAATTGCACCTGTGAATCGTGAGCTGCTTTCCCAATGATGTCGTACTGAGTGCCAGGACCTTTCCGGATATTCAGGTTTGAAGTTTTAGTTGCAACCCTCATCATAATTCGCCTGGAAGTCAGGTCTTCTACCTCAAGAAAGTTTTTGATTTCAATTACTCCGGGCGCTTTCTTTAATGCTGCAATAGCAGCTTCAGCAGTTGGTCCGTCAGGAACAGTGCCTGTGACTGTCAGGACACCTTTTTCCATAGAACAACCCAGATTAGGTATATTAATACCAGCGGCCGACAGGACTGAAACATAATTTGCTTTTTCCTGGGGAGTGGTAATTGCTTTTGAAAGTCTATCGAATAAACCCATTGAATTTAAATTTAAATGATTATTAATTATTTCGGCAGAAGTGTTGTAATAAAATCAGCTGTTTCCAGTGTAAGGTTATCCTTGGTAACAACCGCATTCATGTTCATACCCTGTTCGGTCGTAACAACCAGATTATCATTTTCGAATTTATATGTTCCTGATTCAATGACGGTACCATCTGATGTCATGGTGTACTTATTGTCTTTGAATGTCATTTCAGTTTTCATTAAATCAGCTTTAATCGCCTGGAAGGTAGCATCATCGTAAGTTCCTTTTGTCATAACATTAGTTACTTTCCAGGTTTTAGCAATCAGTTTCTCAGGACCTTTATTGCAGCTTACAAAAGATACCATAAGGACCAGGACTAGCACCGGTACTAAATTTTTTAATTTCATGATTTGTGTTTATTAATTGATAACTTAATTGGTTAGTAATATATCAAA
>CAZEKO010000391.1:0-2075 GCA_964512775.1 uncultured Bacteroides sp.
TTGAGGTCGGCAGGAAGCGGAGCGGGAGGCGGAGTAGATTGAAATTCATAAGCCCCAATATCAGGCGCGGAACCTTGGGGAATAGCAGTTCCTGAAAAATCGGAAGTTAATCCAACATTGGTTCCCATATCAATTGCCGGAGATGTCAACTGAAGTTTGAAATCTGACGGAATCGAAAAATCTCCGCTTGAATTTACAAACATGGGATCAAGAGATTTGCTGTTGCAGTCCTGATGAGGCCCTGTTGCGGAATGACAAGCATCATAGAGGTTATATGAAACTGCATAATATCTGATCCAACTTGAGGCAGGATAATAAATATTGTAATCACTCGTGACATTGTTTGGCGTTGGAGATGCTTCTCTAACAAGAACGGCATTCAGCCCACTCATATTCGTAAAAAATATATTATTTTTTATATCTGCTGTTAAAGGATTAAGGTCGGCATATATTCCTGTCATCGAATAGTTGTAGATGGTATTGTTGTAAATCTTGGCATTTGTATTATCCCCCCCGATTCTTATGCCATAACCAGAATCGACTATAATGTTGTTTGCAATTCTACCAACAACATTGCCTAGCGAAATACCATTTCTCTTGTAACCTCTGACAGGTTTTATATAGTTAAGTAATAAATCAGTCGTTCCGGAGCATGAACCGATTGTAATAGAATCTGAATCACCGGCATTCAGGATTGTGTTGTTTATAATATAATTTGACCCTTCTGTATTTTGAGTAATAATACCAAAATAATCATTTCCCTCCTTATCAATATAATTCCCTTTTATTGTAATGTTTTTTATGACTGCCGCCGTATTAACGATATTCTTAGAAGCCTGAATACCTCCGCCGCTAAGCAATCGATTATTTTCAATAATTGCATCCTGGACAATGCGATTATTTTGAGGTTCGATATCTATGTTTCCAGCCAATACTTGATTGCCAGAGACATTCACACCGACCACACCGGTCATCGCAATTGCACATCTATCGATAAATCCGGAAATAGTATTGTTTTCAATTTTTACATTTTTTGATGGATCATCGTAATTATTGGCATTTGCGGTGCTCGCTTCACTGGGCCTTATATGAATGCCGTCTCCTGTGTTGCAAAGACGGAAACTATTGACATCAGAAATGGTATTGTTCTCTATTGTGACATTGTCAGAATGAGACACTCTGACACCGGCTCCATAGCCGAGAGAAATATTATTATTCCGGACCATCACGTTGTTTGAAGTCTCGCCGACAAATATTCCCCCGAGTTGCTTCGTAGTGATATTTCCTCCAGACGTAATAATTTTCCAGTCGTTGAATCCGCGACAGGAAAAATCCTGAATTATCAGATTGCTTTGAAAGTTTGTAAATATACAGCTTGTCCTTTTTCCGGCTTCAATTTTCTGATAATACGAGGCAGGATTACCCTCGGAATAAAGGTATAATTTGTTATTTGTCCAGTAAAATTCGTACTTTGCGTCGAGATAGGTTATCCAGGTTGCATCAGAAATATTCCATCGATCAGTGCATTGTATCTCCTGCTCCTTTGGCTGGTGACCTATAGTATTCTCATTGAATATTACGGCCTTCACATTCCAATTGACTGTTTTGCTCCATATGTTGGGCCCTACCAAGGATTCTTGGGTCCAATCATTAGCAGTTCCGGTTACATCATCAGCCGCGCTTATCTTTGGGTTTTCCCCCGTTCCATAGGCACCTATCGTAATCGGATTATTATCTAAACCCGAAAATGAGGGTTTCAGCTCTTCCTGCCAAAGGCCTCCGCGTTTAAAAAGAATTGAGTCTCCGGGCAAAAAAGATGAATTATTGACTTTACTGATGGTTTTCCAGGGCGTGGCTTGATTTTGAGCTTGCGTACTTGTGTACGAATCATTGCCTTCCATTGAGTCGACGTGATAGGTCGCTGCACTGGCCGATTTTGCAGCAAAGAAAAATGATACCAAGAGAATAGGAGTTGATAAGAAGAAAAATTTAGAGAGGTGTCTTTTTTTCCTTTTCATTTTTTTGTTATGTGTTATGTGCCTGCCCCGTACCAAGCTTTGCTTTGGTTCGGGGTT
>CAZEKO010000392.1:0-2059 GCA_964512775.1 uncultured Bacteroides sp.
ACCGGGAGGACGTTGCAGTCATTTGATACATGAGGGACACCGCTTCGACCTGGGGGCTACTATGCTCGTGATGCCAGGTATCTACAAAGAAGTATTCAGTTCACTTGGAATTCCTCTTTTCGAAAATAATGATATTAAGCCGCTTGAAGATCTATATAGAATATATTTTGATGATAATGAGGTTATTACTTTTTCGACTGATCAAAATAAAATGAAAACTCAGCTTGAAAAAATAGAGCCAGGAAGTTTTGACAAATCAACAAAATATATTTCATATGGTTATGAGATTTTTAAGGCAAGTATCAATGAACTTATTAACAGAAATTTCTATAACCTTTTACAATTCACCAACTTAAAAAATATAGGATTACTTATAAAGATAAAGGCATATATTTCAAATTACAGGTACGTCAAAAAATTTTTCCGGCATCCTCATCTGAGAATGGCATTCACTTTTCAGAATATCTATATAGGACAAAGTCCATTTAATTCTCCGGCTTTATTCTCAATGGTTCCGGCTGCCGAACTTACTGAAGGATCATTTTTCCCTAAAGGAGGGATGTTCAATATTGTTGAAAAACTCCTGTCGGAGGCAATTTCATCAGGTGTAATTTTCCATTATAATATGCCGGTATCCAAAATTTCAGTAAAAGGGAAGAAAGCAGAGAGTATCATTCTTGAAAACGGGACTGAAATAAAAGCAGATATCTTTGTGGCGAATGCCGATCTCCCTTATGTATACAGGGAACTGCTTCCTGATAAATGGAGATCCGACAGGCTTGAAAGAATGAGATATTCATGCTCAGCTATATGTTTCCACTGGGGTCTTGATAAAGTATACCCTCAGCTGGCACATCATAATGTTTTCCTGTCAGACAGCTTTCGTGAAGGACTTGACCGCATATTTAAAGACAAATCCGTTAATGATAATCCATGCTTTTATTTACATGCACCTGTGAGGACTGATCCATCTGCAGCACCTTATAAACATGATACAATATCAATTGTGGTAGGAGCAGGTCATGTCGACAGAAAGAAAAAACAGGATTGGGATGGCTTAAAGAAAATAACCCGTAATGCTGTTATTAGAAGATTAAAACAACTAGGGCTTAAAGATTTTGAAGATCATATTAAATTTGAGATATGTTTCACTCCTGAAAACTGGGAAGATATTTGCAATATTTCAAGAGGTTCTGTGTTTGGAAGTCTTGCACATAATATCATGCAAATGGGTTACTTTCGGCCTCATAACCGTCATCCCCTTTACAAAAACCTTTATTTTGTTGGCGGAAGCACCCATCCCGGTAATGGAATACCAAATGTCTTAATCTCAGCAAAGCTTACAGCTGAACGAATCCATAATTCACAAACCAACCTTTAGAAACAAATGAATTCACAAACAGATAAATTCCTGGAGATATTCCATTCTATTAATTTTAATAAAATCATAGATCATCCGAATATTCTGATTGCAGCAAATTTCTGGGAAGAAGAGAGGTTTTGCGCAGCAAAGATCTGCTATAAATTCATGCGAACGATTGATGATCTGATCGATAACCATAAAACGAAAAACAAACTTATTAAACCTGAAGAAAGGAAGATGTTTGAGGCCAATATTGATGAGTGGTTAAAAATGATAATTGTTTCAAACGAGCGTAATCCTCTTCAGCAAGAACTGCAGGAGACAATTGATAAATTCAAAATCCCTTTATGGCCGATGGAAGCATTTGCCAAATCGATGATTTACGATATTCATAACGACGGATTTTTAACACTGGAATCATTTCTTGAATACTCCAATGGGGCATCTGTTGCGCCTGCCTCTATTTTTGTGCATCTGAACGGAATACAAAAAGTAAACGGAGTATATAAAGATCCGCCATTTGATGTTAAATGGGCTGCTGCACCATGCGCTTTATTTAGCTATATGGTCCATATTATCCGTGATTTTCAGAAAGATCAGCTTAATAATCTCAATTACTTTGCAGATGAGCTGATTAATAAATATGGACTAAGAAGGGAGACCCTGCGTGAATTCGCTGAAGGAACTCCTGTAGAT
>CAZEKO010000393.1:0-2056 GCA_964512775.1 uncultured Bacteroides sp.
TCTGATTTTATTTTAATTTTAAGCTATAACTTTTTACTATGGATAAAATATTGGGATTTCTGGCGCCGACTTTAATCTATTTAATGATATTTTTTTTAAATGCATTACTGCCAGGCAGATGGGTTGCCGGTTATATAACTAAAACTAATTCTCAGGAAAGAATGAAATACCATCTGAATGGTATTCTTGTGTTCTTTGTCGTTGTTTTAATTTGGTTTCTCTTGGGATATTTTAACATAGTCCCTTTTGATTGGTTATACAATTACAGATGGTATGGACTGGCAGGTGCATCTGCAACAGGTATCATTTTTACCCTGGTTGTTGTGTTGCCTTATCCCCCTGTAAGAAAATCATTTTTGTCGGATGTCTTTTTAGGCAGAAAGGAAAACCTTCAGCTTTGGGGCGGAAAAGTAGATGCAAAAATGTGGTTGTATCTTACAGGAGCAACTATGCTGGAATTAAATGCATTGAGCTTTACTGCTCATCATTGGATGTTATATGGAGATCACGCTTCAACTGGTATATTTCTATCCACTGCATTAATCACTTATTTTATTGTTGAATATCTCATATTCGAAGAAGTGCATTTGTATACTTATGATTTATTTGCAGAAAGAGTTGGATTCAAGTTAGGTTGGGGATGTATTGTCTTTTACCCTTACTTTTATTCTATCTTTTTATGGGCTACCGTTGATTTGCCTGATCCTCAAACTCCTGCCTGGTTATTGGTAATATATGTTCTTATTTTCTTTTCCGGTTGGATTCTGGCTCGTGGTGCCAATATGCAGAAGTATTTTTTTAAAAGAAATACAAAGAGAAAGTTTTTGTGGATAGTACCTGAAGCGATAACGGACGGCAATAAAACACTACTGGTAAATGGATTTTGGGGTGTCAGCAGACATGTAAATTATTTAGGTGAAATATTAATGGCTGCGGGTATCATACTTTGCACAGGCTATCCTGGATTAATCTGGCCCTGGCTATATCCTTTGTACTATGTTGTGCTATTATTTTCCCGACAGATAGACGACGATAAAAGATGTGCCCTCAAATACGGCGAACTTTGGGAAATCTACGTAAAAAAGGTTCCCTACAGGATTATTCCTTATATCTATTAAATTAAAACCTGTCGCAAGAGTATCAGAATTTATAACCTGTACATTTTCCTGGTAGTATCTCCCATAATGGTGACAGCCATTTTCCGGGGCATGATCTTTTGCATTATAAATGATGCTAACCTGTTGCCTCTTCCTGTAATGAAAGACGGTTGTTTGCCTAACTTCATAAAACATTCCTTTACCACTTCTTCAGGAGTTTGAACCCTGGGAGCAAAAAAACTGGTTTTTTCAGGATTTGTATTCTTAAAATTAAGTGTCGATGTAGCCCCTGCACAACAGGCCAGAACATCAACACCGTTATTTTTCCACTCATACCAGAGACTTTCTGCAAGTACCCGGTTAAAAGCTTTAGTTGCTGCGTATACAGATAAGTAGCCACTACCCTGAAAACCGGCTAATGAAGACATTAAAATAACGGCGCCTTGCCCTTTTGCGATCATCTTTTCTCCAAACACATGAAGCATGTTTAAAGGAGTCATCATATTTGACTGAGCTATCTGAGAGTGGTTCTCCGCCGAATTTTTAATAAACGGTCCTATATATGATAACGCAGCATTGTAAATCAGCATACTGATTTCTTTGCCATTCAATGCTTCCTGTATTTGTTGTGTGGCATCTATATTTGACAGGTCGCAGGAGATACATGTGACATTTACTTTATAACTAATTTCCAATGAATCAGCTAATTGGTGCAATGGCTGAGGACGACGGGCAATTAAGACAAGATCCATCCCTTCTGCTGCCAGATAGGTTGCAAATGCAGCTCCAATTCCTTCTGAAGCGCCAGCTATCATTGCTGTTTCACCATATTTTTGTATTAGGTTCACTGTATAAATAAAACCCTTAAATTTAAATTAAACAAAACAGATATCCTGAAAGATAATTCCAATTAAAGTGCAGTTTCATAACTAAATTTTGCCAGGAATGGATTTGATCCT
>CAZEKO010000394.1:0-2051 GCA_964512775.1 uncultured Bacteroides sp.
TTCCACCATCCGGTAACATTTCCCATAGACCATTTTTACCAGGACTTATATCCACCCTGAATCCTTTAGCAATCCTTGATTCACATTGATATGCCAGGTCTCTTCCAATATCTTCATTGACTAAAGCCTCATGATTAACTTCAGGAAGATTAAAAAGCGGAATCTCCAGAGTGGATTTCAATTGTTTCCGGAAACTTAATGGTGATCCACCACAGCTAATCTGAGAATACAATTGAAATACATTAAAGTGAAAAATAATTATTATAAAAAATAAAATTTGCCTTTTCATAATTTCACCAGTTTATAACTTTCCTTTCATAAATGAATTTACCATTTGGGATATTATCTGCTGTGGCAAGCCAGACCACTGAGTCAGCGCCTTCTTCAACAGATTTTGTTGCATTAGATCCCCCCATATCAGTCCTTACCCATCCGGGATGAACAGAATTTACTTTAATATTAAATGCTGACAGCTCAGCTGAAAAAATTACGGTCATTGCATTAAGCGCAGTTTTTGAGATCCTGTAAGCAGCACTCCGTTCACTCATTGAAGAAAATTGTCCCATTGTACTTGAAAGGTTAATAATCCTTGCGTCATCGCTCTTTTTTAACAGTGGAAGCATCACCTGGATCAACCTGAAGGGGCCGTATAAATTTGTTTCCATTGTCGATCTCAGGGCATCCATATCCAGATCAAGTGATATTTTTTCATCATCCAGAAATACCCCCGCATTATTAATAAGGATATCCAGTTTACCATAACTACTTTCCAGATACTGGTATGTATCCTGGATGCTTTTCTCATCATTCACATCCAACTGATGATACCATACATGTTTCCATTGTTTTCTGAGCTCATTGACCATCGGCCTGCCAGCCTGCATGTTCCTGGCCGTCATAATAACCGTTATACCTCTGGAAGCAAGCTGCTTGCTGGTCTCAAGACCAATTCCACGATTAGTACCTGTTATTAGGGCAATTTTATCCATGTTGAAAATTTTTAAATATTTCCAGAAAATTCAATAATCGCAAATAAAATTAATTATTTTCAGGAAACCATTAACTTTATAATCATGAAACCCAGGTTCCATTCTATTGTTCTCTTTGTCAAAGATATCGAAAGATCGAAAAAGTTCTATACTGAAGTTCTGGGCCAGGAAATAGAATATGATTTTGGAAATAATGTGGCTTTAAAAAATGGTATCACTCTGTGGAAAATGATGCCCGATCATATTATCAGCCGGTCGGGAAAACATAATAAAACTGATGCAACAAAAGCTTTTGAAGTTTATTTCGAAACAAATAACCTTGAAATTGTCCAGGAGGTAATTGCAAAAAACCATTTGGAAATTCTTCACGATCTCCTGGAGGAACCATGGGGACAACATACAATCCGTTTTTATGATCCGGATAAAAATTTGATAGAGGTAGGCGAAACACTGGAAAAATTCGTCGGAAGAATGGCACGCTCGGGAATGAAACTGGAGGAAATTTCAGCAAAAACAACTATACCTATACCGATTGTTAAAAGGCTTCTGAATATCTCTTAAAATGCAGCCTCAGCAAATTCTTGGAAGCTGATCTCCCGTAAGCATATCAATGATCCTGCTGCTGCCAATGCTGGTAGTCATCCTGACGATCCCCGGATGTTCGGAAGTGACCTGGCCGATAACTGAAGCCTCACGTCCAGCCGGATGTTCTCTCATCGCTTTAGCAACTTTGACAGCCTCTTCCCCGGGAAGGATAATAATTAACTTGCCCTCATTGGCAATATACAGAGGATCAAGTCCCAGTATTTCACAGGCGCCTTTGACTTCTTCTGATACCGGGATTTTCTCTTCCTCGATGATCATCCCTACACCTGCAGACTGACATAATTCATTCAAGGTGGTAGCAACACCTCCTCTCGTTGGATCCCTGAGTACATGAATATTCTGTGTTGAACTGAATATCTTATCTGCCAGTCCACTTAAAGCAGTGGTGTCACTTACTATTGTTGTTTCAAACTCCAGTCCTGATCTGGCTGACATTATTGCCACACCATGGTCGCC
>CAZEKO010000395.1:0-2051 GCA_964512775.1 uncultured Bacteroides sp.
TTACTCTCTCATTTGCACCCTTTATCCGGCTGTAAGCAAGAGCACTGTATTTTGGTATAATGCTTCCGGCTGCAACTGCAACCGAAGCTCCAACAGTTTTTTTTATAAAATCCCTTCGTGAATTTTTTTTGGTTTTCATATGTCTTAATTTTAAACTACCCCTAATTGATTGATGCAATATTATTTAAAGAAACAATCCCAAAACTATGATACTATATCTTCCCCAACACCTTATCCATTACCCAATTTGTGTATGCCCCGGTTTTCCCCGTACTGGGACATTTGCCCCTGCCAAGCAGTTCATCAACAACTGAACTTATCATGTATTGCTGGATATTCTCGGGATGAGCAATATTATAGGTTGCACTGACTTCAGAGGAATTGATGATAATTGGCCGCAGATCAAAGGTTGAAAAAGTGATCTTTCCTTTTTCGCCGATCATTTCAATAAAATCTGCCTTTGCCTGTACCGGGGCAGTGAAGAACCATGAGCCATGAAGCAGGATTCCATTTTCAAAAGCCATGTTAGCAAAAACAGTGTCTTCAGGTTTATATAATCCGGCAAAATTTCTGACAAAACTATTGATTTCCTTTATCTCCCCGAATAGATAATAAAGTAAATCGATCTGGTGACATGCCATATCATAAAAATAGCCGCCACCGGCAATTTCCGGTATTAACCTCCAGGGTGGTTCATCACTGTTCAAATCTTCCGGTCTGGGTGGTTGAAGAAGTTTCATCCTGACCAGCCTGATTTTACCAACTTTTCCTGATTCAATGAGTTCCCTGACTTTTAAAAAATAGGGCAGTGTCCGTCGATAGTATGCAACAAAAAGGGGTAATCCTGCTTTCTCAGCAGCGAGGTTCATTTCAAGGCAGTCTTCATAACTTGCAGCCATTGGTTTTTCAACATAAACCGGCTTACCAGCTTCAAGTGCACGGATAGTATATTCTTTATGATACAAAGGAGGAGTTGCAATATATATTGCATTGACTTCGGGATCACTCAATAATTTATCCGGATCATCATACCATTTTGGAATGTTGTGGCGATGCGCATAATCTTTTGCCAGCTTACCATTCCTGCGCATAACTGCGCCCACCCTGGAACCTTCAACTTTATTAAAGGCAGGACCGCTCTTTCTCTCCGTAACATCACCGCATCCTATGAAACCCCAGCATACTTCTTTTATCATCAATGAATTTTTAAAAACTGTAAATTAATAAAAATTCATTGATTGATATCTACAACTTCTCGAGATAAGCAACCGTGAAATATTCCTCTTTAACATCAGGATTGTACTGCAATTGTCCCATAATGATAACCGACTTCCTCCCATTCTGGACATTCTCCATCTCCATTGATGCAGCCATATATTTACCCTCAGCAATTTTCCTTATATCCGAACAGGTTAATATTTTAGACAGTTCACCATCAGGATCATAAAATTCTGTCTTCCGGCATACATTATCCTTCTTGCCTATCCAGATCATTTTTTTACTTAGCCCTGTTTCATTTGAAATTTCATCATTCAGCGGAAAAGATTCAATTTTCCAACATTCAATTGCATCCACCGTTTCACTGCCTGTGATTTTGTAGCTGAAATCATCAGTATTTGGTGCTGCAAGGTCTGCATTACTGAACTCAGACCCCATGAAACTCTGGTTTTTTTCTCCCGATACTATTCTCCTTGTTTTTCTCAACGCAGGCATGAATATCCACATATCATCGGATTGTGCATCATAATCATAGATCAGCATACCCGTTCCTTTTACCTCTGCCGGTGCTAAAAAACGGATAACCCTTTTTTCCGTTTTACCATTATCGGTCAGTTTCGAAGCCATGGATATTTCCCGTATTCTTTCCCTGCCTTTCGGATCAAGGATTTTAAGAGTGGACACAGTTTCCAGTCCAGGAATTTTACTGATATCCCTGGTTTTTTGCATGATCTCTTTTGCTGATACCTGACCGTAGGTTGTAACAGCGAAAAAACAGAATAACAAACAAGCTGAGAAAACAATTTTAATCTTTTTCATAATTATTTGGTTTT
>CAZEKO010000396.1:0-2049 GCA_964512775.1 uncultured Bacteroides sp.
ATCTCTGTAGTCGAATATGACCGGTGGATTTTCTGACCGCTGGATCCTGCCAATATATTGAACAAGTTTGCCTTCAAATGCAAATGGATAAACGATGAAGAGACATTCAAGGTTTTTTATATCAATACCTTCACCAAAGTACTGGCCTGTTGATATGACAATCTTAAAATGTCCTTGTATTATTTGTTCTGTTTTACTTTTCCTTGCACTTTCCGAATCCTCCCCATGAATGGTAATGGTCTCATATTTATCCTTCAGATATAAATTCAGAATGTCAACATGAGCTTTCCTTTCAGTTAATACCAGTATGGTTTTAAACCGGTCGGCATTTTTTTCAATATCTTCAAGAATCATTGAATTCCTCTGGGTATCATAGATCAGGATACGGGAAATTGTTTCGTATTTATCAATTCTGTAATCAAAAGGAGCATATAGATTTGTCTGACGAATATTTATTTCGGTGGTAATATTTCTTTCTTTCAGATCTTCATGCTGATCTACTTTGTAAAGTATGTTTCCAATATAAATGAAGATCAGTTTCTGGTCATTATTTTTTCGTTTTGCAGTTGCCGTTAATCCATAGAGGTAATAAGAATTAAATTTAACTATCGATTCCCTGAATGATTTAGCAGGAATATGATGGCACTCATCAACAATGATTGTCCCAAAAGAATTTGATATTTCATTGATATTATCAAGCCTTACCAATGATTGAATCATAGCTATGGTAATTTCCTTTCCTATTTGGAATTTCTGATTACCAATTTGCCCGATTTCTTTTTTGGGAATCTTCAGGAAATTCTGAATCCTGTCTATCCATTGGTCGAATAACTGCTTTCTGTGGACTATTATTAAAGCGGGTTGCCTTTTTTCAACAATAATTTCTAATCCAATCACAGTTTTTCCGGAACCTGGAGGTAATACTATTACTCCAAAATCTTTCTCTCTTATCTTCTGTAAGACAATATTCTGTTGTGGCTGTAATTTTATTTCGGACTGTAAGAAAACTTCTTTGTTTTTCGTTCTTCTGTCAATCACTTTGAAGGGAATATTTTCTTTTTTGCAGAATTTCACTAAATCCGAAGAGAATCCTCTTGGAATCATAATTTCATCATCCGATTCCTCAACGATATTAAAATACTTTTCTGTTGCATATGTACTTATTCCAAGATTCTTTTTTATCAGGTAGTCCGAATTGAAAAAGTTCAATTGCTCCCTCAGGAAAACAATAAGCTTTTTGCCAAGTTGTCCCCTTCTTAAAAAGATCTGGTTTTTAATGATTATTTCAAGTTCATAAGGTTTGCCTGGATCAGTAAGAGAAATTATTCTTTCCTGTGGTATTTCGTCGAATAACTCCTGATAAATATCCCTAAACTTATCTATGGATACTTTCCTCACTGATTTTAAGAATTCCCATTGATCGGGATAAGGTTCAAAAGTTTCAGGATTTATAAAACAAGAATTGCCACTTTGAATTGATATTCCGTTTAATGGTAGTGCTATCAGGTTCCCCATTGCTTTTCCTGAATGGAAATCCTGATTTGGGAAAAGCCTGTCAAAGCCAGGTTCTTTTTGGAATTGAGAAATAATACCTGAATGGCGTAGTAATTCAAACATTATTCCCCTGCTTTGTTCTGCGGGAAAAGCACTTTCAAAGAAAATCCAAAGATGTCCTCCCTTACCTGAACGTGAACGCTCAATATATGAGGGGATTTTATACTCAGAACATTTCCTGTGTAATCTTAATATTATTTCGAACCAGTTTTCTTTATCAAAATCAGCAGCTATAAAATAGGAAGTATTATCATCAAGTAATGGATATATTCCACAGGTTTCTTTCCCTATCAGATGATTTTTAATAGCTGTTATATCAAATGGTAAATACTCCTTTCCGGGATAATCCTTAAATGTTCCACCTTGTGCCTTATGTTTCTGATAGTCACTCCAATCGACTTTATAAGCCGGCATATACCCATTCCTTCCTTCTTTCTCCCAACGTACAGCATAAATGTCTTGTCTACCAATAAAAATTGATGCAAAAAGCGTAAT
>CAZEKO010000397.1:0-2048 GCA_964512775.1 uncultured Bacteroides sp.
CCAGTTTTTACTGAGAATGGCAATTCCGGAAGCAGGGCTTACCACGGTTAAATTTTTATGTGTTATTTCTGCCTCCCTGAGATTCGTTTCAAGTTGCGATATTTTCAAAAGGGATTGCTTGATTTCTTCTGTATGTATCTTTTTCTGGTTCTCGATTTCTTCACGTGCCTTCTCCAGGGCAATCTTTGCTTTGTCAAGGTTAAGTTTTATTTCTCTTCGTGTGATGTCAGCCTCAAAAGTGGCCTGCTCAAGATTGATCTCGGATATCCTATGTGATATTTCGGAGATCTCTATGTTCGATTTCAATTCTTCAATCTTTGAAGCCTGTTCGGCTTTCTTCTTCTCCAGTTCAGCTTTTGCTATTTCCAGTTCAGCTTTTGCATTAATGATGGCTTTCTCAACTTCAGAAGGATCAAAAATAACTGCAGTATCACCTGCCTGGATCAGATCACCATCTTCCACAATCTGGGTTATTTTAAACAATCCGAATTGCCATGACATAGCAGGAACTGAAATATTTATCGAGTTGGTGGCCTGAATTTCCCCCTCTTCCACCAAATCAATATAAAAGAGTCCCCTCTTTACACTGCATGTTTCTACTTCTATGGCAGACCTATTATTACAACCAATCAATAATATAATGCCAAGCAAGAAAGTTATTCTACTTATCATATGATTATGGTTTAATCATCGATTCTGGTGGCTTTCTAAGGGCTAAAATGTCATGATAACTCAAACCGCTTGTGATAACCACTTCTTCGTTGTTATAATCAGCAATTGTCACAGTTTTTTTGATAAACATTTCATTATCTGCGATATATACTACTTTTATACTATCTTCTTCAAAAAGCGATATCACAGGAATCACAAGGGTATCAGGAACGTTTCTGATGAGGACATTACATGTGACTCCCAGTCCCGGCTGCAGACTAAAAGAAGAGCTGTCAAGGGAGGCTGTCACTTCAAATACTTTTACGTCTGATTTTTCACTGACCGGTTTTCCTACAGGGGCTTTGTTCTTAATTCTACCGGCAAGATGTATGTCCGGGAATGCATCTACGATGATCTCCAGGGTCTGATCGATTGCAAGTCGCTTGTAATCGGCTTCACTTACCTCCAGTTTCACCTGCATGGCACTTAGATCGGGTATCTGTATAATAGGCATATTTGCCCAGACGACATCTCCCTCCCTGACCTTTTTTTGTGAAATCCAATGTATACTGTAAACGATGATCCCAACAACATCCGAAACAAGGATTAATTTATCAAGTTTCGATTTTGCCTGGTCGACTCTGTTTGCATTCTGTTCAATTTTCAGCTTCATTTTCTGCAGCTCTGAATCATTGATCTGTTTCAGAAATCCCAGTTTCATCTGTGCAATATTTCTTTCCATTTCGGCTTTCTCAAGTTCCAACCTGATGATTTCCCTGGAAGAAGGAGAGGTAAATTCCATCTGAAGAGAATCAAGTCTTTTAATATCGGTGGAAGCATCAATGGATTTTACCTGTGCATCAAGTAAAAGAAATTGAAGCTTAAGGTCGGCCAGGGATTTATTATATTCTGCCCGGGCATTTTCCAGCTCATTAACTGCCAGCAAATATTCATTTGCAATTTCACGGCATTCCATAGTGCATAATGTATCACCCGACTCAACCTGGGTTCCCTCTGGTATAAGGTATAGAATGGTCACATCGCTCCAGATCCCCGGACAACCGTAACTTCGAGTATTAACGGCTTCCAGTGTGCCAGAAACAGTTACCTCATCAAGAAAATCTTTTTTTTCAACAGGGAGAGTAATAATCTGGTCAAATTCGATCTTCGGAGTACAGCAGATATTCAGACCAATTAATAGAATTAAGATTGGATTGGTAAATCTACAAGTTGAAAAAGCCACAGATTATTGTTGTATTAGAATTGTATATAAGTTCTGAACAAAACCAGCCACTTGCTATATTTTCAAAAAGTTACAAAATATTTCGATATAAAGATTAAATGAAAGCTGGAGCGAGGATTCTCACGCTAATTCAAGTGGTTGCCTTCTTCTGCTT
>CAZEKO010000398.1:0-2045 GCA_964512775.1 uncultured Bacteroides sp.
TTAAAAGTGAGATACAGTCTTTTTATTAAACAATATTCCCTGAGCGATACTGCATATGAATACTGGAATCAGCTAAAGAAACAACATCAGGAAACAGGTGGATTATATGAAATTCAACCCCAGCAGATCCGTGGCAATATATATAACATTAATAATAAAGATGAAAATGTCCTTGGAAATTTTAACGTTTCAGGCCTTTCTGAAAAACGAGTCTTTGTTTCCGAACGCTTTAATTTCTTTCCTGAAAATTATGACTGTGTACTCTATGAACCTCGGTTTACTCCCCCAAGTTCTAAGTGGCCTATTTGGATAATAATTGATCATTGGGGAAAACTTTTGCTCGCTAATAACCAGTTTTGTTTTGATTGTACCAAATCAGGAGGAACAACCGAAAAACCTTATTTCTGGTAATAAAAAAAAGTAAATGATACGAAACAGAATCATATGGATTTTACCTGTTTTAATTATCCGGGGATTTTTATTTTCATCATCATTTATTATTGCTCAGAAGCCCGGTCCTGATTCACTTCTTTTGAAATCAGACCTTTACAGGGAAAAATTTCACCTGTTTACTGATCGAAATATATATGCTACAGGAGAAAAAATTTTCTTTCGCGCATATAACCTTTCTGATCCTGCATTAAAAAAAGGTCCCTGGAGTACAGTTCTGTATATGGAACTGCTTGATGCAACCAATAAATCATTTGCAAACGGGAAATATCCTCTGGAGAAATGGGGATCTTCAGGTTATATTACTGTTCCGGCAAATCTACCTACAGGGAATTATTACCTCCGGGCATATACAAAATGGATGCGTAACTTTTCACCCTATGAATATGCCTTCTACCTGATTACCATAATCAATCCATATTCAGAAGAAACAAATGATATTCTGAATCTGGAAGTTAAAGAGGACTCAACACCCCATTTAAATACAGGTGAAATAATGGTGATAAAAGATATCGTAAAATGTTCAACTTCGCAGGAAGACTATAAAAAAAGAAAAAAAGTCACACTTAATATTAAAATACCTTATAAAGAATGGATCTCCCCTGACGGTTATTGTGTTTCCGTAATAAAATCAGGTGCGATCAACTCAAATATTTACGGACTGAATTTCAGTAATTTTAAAGAACATGAGATCCCTTCAGAGATTAAATTTTACCCTGAGATGAAAGGTATATCTCTGTCTGGCAGTATAATTAAAAAGGATCTGAATATTCCCTCTGCTTACTCTGAGGTCCATTTATCAGCCCTGGGAGAAAATCCATATTATATTGGGTATCTTACTGAACAGCAGGGCAGGTTTCTTTTTTCATTACCTGACTGGCATGAATCCAGGAATTTTTACATTGCAGTTGAGACTAAAGATGAAGATCCTGTTGAAATTCTAATAGATAATGACTTTTCAACTGATCTGGTTAATCTTCCAGGAATACCTTTTACTTTATCCGGGGAAGAAAAAAATATTGCCCGGGAAATCATGTTTAATATGCAGCTTGACAAAGCATACAAGCATGCCCGGGATCTGACTGCTGACAGTGCCATGGTCAATCCACAATACAATCTTTTCTATGGTAATCCCACCTTTACTTTAAAAACAGGTGATTACGTAAAACTGCCCACACTTGAAGAGTTCTTCCATGAACTGATGATGCCCTCAGTTTCAGTAATTAAAAGAAAAGACCGATCTGATATAGTCATGAAAGGGAATAATCCTGATATTGCTTTTTATAAGCCACTTTTACTTCTGGATTTTGTACCTGTTTTCAATGCAGATAATTTATTAAAGATCTCACCTGAATATATCCGCCAGATTGAAGTTATAAATTCAACTTATGTCAGGGGCAATATGTGTTTTGGTGGAATTATCAGTGTTTTCTCACATAAGGGTGACATGGCAGGAATAGACCTGCCCGAGAATTCAATTTTTTTCGATTTCAAGACTTATGAACCTCAGGATGAAATAACCTTTCCTGATTATTCCGATTCACCGGCAAACAAAAGAATTCCTGATTTCAGAAATACCATGTACTGGAATCCGG
>CAZEKO010000399.1:0-2040 GCA_964512775.1 uncultured Bacteroides sp.
TTTTTTTATCTCCTCGAATTGGACGAGACATTAATATTTCGAAAAGAGTAGGAATCGGGATTGACCTGGGACTTAATCTGGCACATTACCTGTCCGACCCATCTGTTCCTTATTACTTATCTTTGTATGGTCTGCCAGGTATGGGGATCAGAGTATTTTTTAGAATTTAAAAATAGACCAAAACATCATACCTTATTTTTTGAATGCATACAATGCAGAGTCTGTTCTTAAAAATAACATTTTACCCAGTGCAGCAGGTGAAGCACCAATCTTTTCTCTCAGATCACTCCGGGCAACAACATTCAATTTATCACCTGGCTTAATAACCGTAATCTTGCCATTGTAATCTGCGAAATATAAGTGCCCATTAGCATACATTGGAGATGATAAATATGATCCCGGAGCCCCGAGACGACCGTTAAATAATACATCTCCTGTTTTGATATCAATGCATATTAAAATACCACCATTCATAACCATATAAATCCTTGATCCAATTCCTACAAGAGAGGGGACTTCCGCCACAAAATCTTTTTCCTTCCAAAGCAAAACAGGCTGACCGGATTCTCCATCCGGATCTAATTTAAGTGCTATTACTGCATGATCTAATAAATAGCCAAACCAATCTTTTTTCATCTGGCTCCATTCCTTTTCTTCAAGTACCTTATCTTTGTTGGTATCCCATCCCCCGGCAAAAAATTTTAACGGGCTTATGGTGTCTCTGACCGGGAGACCAAGTTCTGGCCGTTTGCCTAAAGCCAATTCATAAGGTATTTCTTCCTGGATATTAATTAAATTATCGTGATTTGCATCGTATTTACCAACCATTATATCAAAATCCGGAATTGTATCAAATTGTGATGGATTTCCTAAATTGTACCAACCATTAACAAATAGACTATCATTAATAATTATTGGAGTAGAATTACCCGTAGTCGCCATTCCTATCGTCCATTTTGTACTCCCGTCTTTCAGATTGAGTGAAATTAATTCAAATCCATGATGTATGATAACCTGGTCTCTCCATATAACCGGAGTGGACTGGCTTATATCCATAGGTCCGGATAATTCGATGGGTGGAAGATCCAGATATCGTTGCCATACTGTTTTTCCATTAACGCTATTTAATGCCAGAATTGAAGGCTTTTTACGTTCCACACGGTTTATAATAAGCAGATTATCATGAATTATTGGTGATCCGTTAGACCCATACTGTGCATTTAGGATCGGCAGCCTGCGTTCCCATAAAAGAGTCCCTTTACGATCGTAGCATAGGACACCATATGCTCCGAAATAAACATATACTAAAGATCCATCCGTGGCAGGAGTTGGGGTGGCAGGACTTCCGAGTAACGCACGCACTTTTTCAAGAGTATCGGGAAATACTGATCGTTCCCAGAGCAATGAACCCTTATTCTGGTCAATACAATAAGTTATCAGAGCACTATCTTTTGGATTGAAGCCTGTGAGAAAGATTCTTCCGTCAAATATACAAGGCGAAGATAAACCCGAGGATAAAGGGATTTTCCATGCCAGGTTTTTATCCGGGTTTAACTCCAAAGGGGGAGTCGCACTTTCAGGAGCAATACCCAGACTATTTATTCCACGAAATTGTGGCCAGCTATTCTCATGTTTAGAACCACAACCGATTATAATTACTATGAATGTGATCCATAAAAACAAATTAAACGTTGTTTTCATAGCAATAAATGATATTTAAGGTTTAATACATTAATAAACTTCCATCTGGCTAATGAAAAAACCAGATACAATTATTTGGAGGTTTTTAATTCTACTATCAAAGTTACATTTTGTTTAAGGCAAAGTCAACTTTATTTTATTGACTTCCTTTCATTTCAGCCTTAAAACCAATATCTTCCATTAAAGACTTTATATCATTTGAATTACAAATGACTTTCCAAATTCCTTAAACCTAAATCAGTCAACGGCAAGTCGTCGTGAAGGGTCTATTAATAATATATCTTAATAGTTTAGAGTCATTCCAAACTATAATTTCCTGCATCAAATTATATTCTTACC
>CAZEKO010000400.1:0-2039 GCA_964512775.1 uncultured Bacteroides sp.
TCTTATGAACAGGAAATAAATGAAGTTAATGATATTCTAAGCATACAAAGGCAGATAGCAGAGTCAATTGCAAAAGAATTAAAAGCAGTTATAACACCCCAGGAAGAAGATTTGATCAATCAAATTCCAACAAATAATCCTTCAGCTTATGATTATTACCTCAAAGGAAGGCAGTACAATTGGGAATTGAAATGGGATTTAGCAATCGATATGTATGGCAAAGCCATTGTACAGGATCCCGAATTTGCATTGGCTTATCTAGCAAGAGCTTCCTTATATTCAAGAATATATTTTTCAAAGGGTACAGAATATGGGTACTCAGGTGTATGGGAAGGTTTTGATAGCATAGCAGAAGCAGACTTGCAAAGAGCTTTAAAAATTAGTCCAAATCTACCCGAAGTGAAATATGAACAAGCAGAGCTACTCTACAGACTCGATCGAAATTACGATAAAGCTTTAGCATTATTAGATGAAGTAAAAACTCAAATGCCAAATAACCCTTCATTTTTTATGCTTAGAGGCGCTATCTTGCGAAGGAAAGGGCAATGGGAGGAATCTCTTAAGGAACATCAAAAAACGATTCTTTTTGATCCTTTAAACGCAAGTGGTTACATTGAGATAGGTCACACATACCGACTGATGAGGAGGTACCCCGAGGCACTCGAATTTATTAATAAATCACTTTTGTTAGATCAGAATTTTGAAAATCAAAGTAGTAAATTCCTTACTATACTTTTATGGAAAGGAGACCTGGAAGAAGTTGTCAAAACTTCAGAATTAAGTATAACTTATCTCGGAAGTTTAGCCGATCTTTCATCTAATTATTTCTATTATAACAGACAATATGACAAGATAATTCCAATCGCAGATAAGTACGAAGATCAATTAACATATTTTCCAAAGACGTTAAATTTAGCACAGCTTTACTTTTTTAATGCGAAAATTCCTTTAAGTAGGCTGTATGCAGATTCCGCGATCGCTGAGTTAGTTTTAAGGATTAAAAAATTCCCAGAGGATGATCGATATTATGCAGCCTTGGGATATGCTTATGCTTATAAAGGTGATAGTAAAAAAGCTATAGAAAATGTTCAAAAAGCAGTAAAACTTAAACCATTAAAACTGGATGCCTGGCAAGGTTATCAAAAAGAATTAGATCTTGCCAGGATTTACATTCTTACTGGAGAATATGACCCGGCAATGGATAGAATAGAGTTTCTTCTTACAATCCCGGGTGATCTGTCTGTCCCGTTATTAAAAATTGATCCAACTTATGACAAACTTCGTGATTTACCCCGTTTTCAAAAGATTTTAACGACTGAATATAAAACGAATTACTAAAAAAAGTCTAACGAACTCAATAGGCCATGGCAGATCATTATTCTGTCCAAACATCCAGCTCAAGAAAATCGTTCGAACAAATGCCTATGAGGACTTTCCTATACTCTACATTAATATTCTGGTTGTGTTACCTGACAGGATGTACAAATAGAAGAGAAATACCAGGAATAAAAGATGATCCATGTCTTCATTTTGAATGCGAATCAGGTGCTGTGATCCGTGCAGACACAAATAAGAAAAACCTGGCACTGGTATTCACAGGTGATGAATTTGCAGATGGGGGAGAACACATTCTTTCTGTACTTAAGAAGCAACAAATTCCTGGTTCCTTTTTTTTCACAGGGAATTTTTACAGAAATCCCGGTTTTGAACAGTTAATCCGTTCCCTGCTTTCAGATGGCCATTATCTGGGAGCTCATTCGGATAAGCATTTGCTATATTGTGATTGGGAAAACCGTGACAGTCTGCTGGTTACAGAAGAAGAATTTATTCATGACCTGAAAAATAATTACAAAGTCATGAGGATGTTTGGTATATCAAAAAAGAATGCTCTGTTTTTTCTCCCCTCTTATGAATGGTACAATGATACCATTAGTAACTGGACAAAATCATTGGGTTTGCAGTTAATCAATTATACTCCAGGAACCCTATCACATGCCGACTATACCACTCCGGATATGCCGAATTACAAAAGCAGTGAG